>CAZRNC010000358.1:0-3527 GCA_964601285.1 uncultured Thermomicrobiales bacterium
TTCAACTTCGCCAACTTCCTCGGCATGGCGATTGGCCCGCTGGTTGGTGGGTTGGTGGTGACCTTTATCGCGCTCAAGGCACCCTTCTACCTGTTGCTGGTGCTGGCAGCGATCAATCTGCCGTTGCTCTACTTCGGATTGCCGAAGCTACCGGCAGCGCTGGACCGTCCGCCGCCGAAGGTAGTTGAAGATGCCGGCAAGCGACGGCGCTGGCGTCCACCGGACCGGGTGACATCCGGGCTGCTGGTGTACAACGCGGTGGTGAACGCCAACACGATCTTGTTTGTCTCGTTCCTGCCGTTGCTGGCACGGGATCGCGGACTGTCGATTCTCGAAGGTGGGTTGCTGATCAGCGGTATCTACCTGATTTCGTCGCTCAGCCAGATTCCGCTTGGACGCCTGTCGGACAGGATATCGCCGCTGCTGCTGATACTGACCGGTGGTGTTGTTGCGGGAGTTGCCTTGCTCGCACTGACGCAGATAGATGCGTTTGGATATTCGATGATCGTCGTTGGTGTGATGGCGCTGGGCGGGTCCTCGGTGACCGCCGGGCTATCGGCAACGGCGGTTGAAGCCGGCCGGCGGCGTTCGATGGGTGGATTCATGGGTGGATTCCACTCGGCGGCATCGTTCGGCATGATCGCCGGCGCACTCGGGGCCGGCATCATCCTCGACGCAATCGGCATCCAGGCCGTCTTCCTCGCCGCCGGAATTGCGACACTCGGATTGCTCCCGGTCGTCGTGTCGTTGCTACGCGGTGCGCCAGAGGTCACCATCGTGCCTGCCGGTAATGAACCATCGAAAGTGTAAGGAAATGGTATCGTTGCATTGCAATGGGCGACTCGCATTCAATGAGTGGCATTACCATGAAGACATTTCAGGCAGCAGTAACAAGCAAGGGTCAAATGACGATCCCTGCCGAGGTGCGACGTTATCTCGGGATCGATGGGCCGGGCAACGTTTTGGTTTCCATCAGGAGCGAAGACGGAGTCGTGGAGATACGGCGTTCGCGTTATCCAGATCTCCGGTCACTTCGTGGTGCTGCAGGTTCACTTGATCGGGTGATGAGCTGGGATGAGATGATCGCAATTGCCCGGGAAGATGCGCTGATGGCTGATCCGGATGAATCATGACAGTGAAAGCAGCAGGTTCCAAAACAAGAGAAGCTTGCCACTCTTGTGGGGATGATCAAATGGCCCGTATGCAGCCCGTGGAATATCCAACCGTTCGGTCGTTGACAGGAACTGCCAAGCCACGAGACCCGTCTCGTTCGTGGGATGAGATTCTGGACATCGCACGATCGGAATCCTTGGCAGCGAAGATGCAGCGTTCACGATGAGCGTTCCATTTATCGATACAAATGTGATTGTCGGATATCTGGCAGGTGAGGAGCCGGAGAAGCAGCAGGATGCTGCCAGGTTGTTTGACAGGATTGCAGGTGGTGGGCTTACTGTTGTTGCAACCAGCACAGTGATCGCTGATTGCGTCTATGTGCTTTCCTCACCCAGGCTGTACAACCTTCAACGAGAACATATTGCAGATATGTTGCTAACGATCGTGACAAGCTCAGGGTTTCAGATCGTTGAGCGACAAATCATGATTGACGCGTTGATGATGTATGGAGGCTCAGGTATCAAATTCGACGATGCGTACATTATCGCCTCGATGATGGCTGCCGGATCGGACACGCTCTATTCCTGGGATCGGGGCTTTGACCGGATTACGGGTATAAACCGGATCGAACCCTAGCTTCCCTCTTTCCGCGTTGACAATCCCACACCGCGCCCGTATTCTCCGAACGCCGGGAGGGCGCCGGGCAGGATGGGTGGAGGTTGCCGGTGGAGAATCCGCAGGAGATCTATGGCACGCTGGCAAGTGGCGGTAGCTACCGGGCGACGCTGGAGCTACTGGAAATCCGTACTCCGACCGGTGAAGTAGCAGCTACGTTCGACACCCGGTTCTTCAACGCAGTTACCCGTGAGGGGCAAACGGTCACCATTGGCCGGCTCGGAAACTCCAGCATCAATGTCACCGCCGGATCCCTGCAGGAAGCGGAAGCACTCGAGCGGATGCTGGCCAACACCGGATCGATTCCGGTCAGCGCACAACCACCCGGTTCTGATTCTTCACTCAATTCGCTCTTCAAGTGGGGTTGCATCGGTGCGCTGATCATTGTCGGGCTGGGTGCAATCTGTCTGATTGCCGGTTTGACGCTCTTCCGCAACAGTGATTCCACCAGTGAAGGGGGGCAACCGGTACTGACGGTGGCACCGACCGTCACGGTTGCGGCCCAGGCAACCGCGGTGACGGAAGCGACCGACGTTGTCGTTGACGACGAGGATGACCCAACAGCGACCGAAGCGGCGACGCTGCCACCGGCGACAGAGCCGGTTGTGCCGGCTCCAACCGAGACTGTTGTTGCAACCGGGGAGCCGGAGACAACCAGCACGCCGGAGCCGACCGCGACGCCGGTACCGGACGAGACCGCCCCACCTTCCGGGCCGGGGATGAGCCGTTCCAATCCGCTGCCGTATGGCGAGCTACACGACACCGGCGATTGGGATTTGCAGGTGTTGGATGTCGTTCGCGGCCAGCAGGCGTGGGACACATTGCTTGAAACCAACCAGTTCAACGACCCGCCACCGGAAGGGTATGAGTATGTGCTGGTGAGCATGTTTGCCCGCTATACCGGGGCATCGCTCACTCCGCAGAACGTTGATTCCTTCTGGATGCAATCGACCGGCGATGCGCGGATATTGCACCGCTACGCTGCTGTGGTCGATCCGGCACCGACCTTCCAGGCAACGTTGTTGCCGGGTGGTGAGGTGACAGGCTGGGCTACCTTCCTGGCGCGGGTTGACGAATCCAACCTGACGCTTGTCTGGGAAGACTGGTTCGATTTCGACGCTGAGCCGGTCTATCTGGCGCTTGAGCCGGGTGCCCGGGTTGACCCGCCGACTGGCAGGTTGGCTGAACCCAACGATCTCGGGATTGACCGTGCGGAGCCGGTTCCGTTTGGTGAGCGTCTGGTCACCGAAACCTGGGAGATTGCGGTACTGGAACACATCCGTGGTCAGGAAGCGCTCGACCGGGTGATGGAGGCCAACCAGTTCAACACCCCGCCGGAACCGGGCATGGAGTTTGTGATTGTCCGGGTGAACGCTCGCAATGTTGGTACCGATGTTGATGCGGCCTGGATCAACAGCTTTTCGTTTGGCATGACCGGCAGTTCGAACCGCATCTTTGAGAGTGTGTTTGTGGTCGAACCTGATCCGGAACTCGACTTCCAGGTCTTCCCGGGCGGTGAAGTCAACGGCTGGTTCACGATCGCCATCCCGGTTGACGAGCAGAACCTGGTCCTCGTCTTCGAGGATTGGCTCTCGTTCTTCGATCCACCGAGGTATCTGGCGTTGGAGTAGGTGGTGAGATTGAAAGTGTACGGCAATTTGCCGTACACTTTCAATTGTTTGAAGAGTCACCAGCTAGTCCGACGGGATGCACCGCATGAGTACATCGACTTCTCCAAA
>CAZRNC010000359.1:0-3520 GCA_964601285.1 uncultured Thermomicrobiales bacterium
CAGCTCCAGCGCTACGAGTCCGTCCTGGAAAGCGACGTCGCCGCGTTCAACGCCCAGCTCAAGGAGCTGAACGTGGCGCCGGTAACGGTGTAGCCAGGTAATCGCGAAGGGGAGGCATCGAACACTGGAAACTCCCCCGCAGGGGGTAGGGGCGCATTGCAATGCGTCCGCCGTTCGCCACCAGCCAAGCCCGAGGCCGGGAACGAACGTCAACCTGTCATTCCGACGAAGGAGGAATCCGTTCTCTGTTTTGAAGCCAGGGGTTACGGATTCCTCCTTCGTCGGAATGACATGGTGAAACTGGTCTGCTACTGCTGGAACTTCAAGGCGTTGACGGCGGACGCATGCAATGCGCCCCTACCCCTGCGGGGGCAATGCATTCACATGCCTCTCTCACCGTCATCCCGAGCGTAGTCGAGGGATGACAGTATCTGAACCGCCGGGCACCTCTCCAATGAATCTCTGGAATGTTCCCGCAACATCTGTGAAAGGAATCGTCATGCTCGACGAAAAACTGCTGAACTCGATGAAGTACCGGTCGATCGGGCCGACGAGGGCGGGGCGGGTGGTGGCCGTTGCCGGCGATCCGTCGGACAAGCGGGTCTTCTACTTTGGCTCGACCGGTGGTGGAGTCTGGAAGACGACCGATGGCGGGGTGACCTGGGAGAACGTTTCGGATGGTTACTTCAAGCGGGCCTCGGTCGGCGCGCTACAGGTCTCGATGTCGGACCCGCGGGTGATCTATGCCGGGATGGGTGAGACAACAATCCGGGGGAATGTCTCGCTGGGCGATGGCGTTTACAAGTCGACCGACGCCGGCCGGAGCTGGATCCATTGCGGGCTGGAAGCAACCCGGAACATCGCAGAGATCGAAATTCACCCGACCAATCCGGACATCGCCTATGTTGGCGCTTTTGGCCACGTCTGGGGGCAGAACGCCGAGCGCGGACTCTATCGAACGACCGACGGCGGCAAGAGCTGGGAACTGGTGCTCCACCGCAGCGACAAGGCCGGCGTCTGCGATTTGACGATGGACCCAACCAACCCTTCGATACTTTATGTCGCGTTCTGGGAAGCGCACCGAACGCCCTACAGCCTGGAGAGTGGTGGGCCGGACAGCAGCATCTACAAGTCTGAGGATGGCGGAGATACCTGGACCGAGATTACCCGCAATCCTGGGCTGCCAAAGGATGGGCTGATCGGCAAGATCGGGCTTGTCGCTGCGCCAAAGGCCGGCCGGATCTGGGCGTCGATTGACCATGTGGAAAAACCAGGCATCTACCGTTCGGACGATTTCGGCGAGACCTGGAAGCTACTCACCGGAGATGCCAACCTGATCCAGCGTCCGTGGTACTGGATGCATATTGAAGCTGATCCGCAGAATCCGGATGTTGTCTGGGTCCCGAACTTCGAACTCTGGAAGTCGATTGATGGCGGGAAGACGTTCTCGATCTACTCAACACCGCACGTCGACAACCACGATCTCTGGATCGACCCGAACGACTCCGACCGGATCATCATGGGGAATGATGGTGGCGCCTGCGTCTCCTACAACGGCGGGCTGACCTGGTCGACGCAGTACAACCAGCCGACCGGCGAGTTCTACCATGTGATCACCGACAACCGGAAGCCATACCGCGTCTACGGCGCCCAGCAGGACAACACGACGATGAGCATCCCCAGCCGCTCAAACTCGGCGGCGATCAACTTCACCGAGTGGGAAGAGGTCGGCGGGGGTGAGAGTGGCTACATCGCGATCCGGGCCGACGACCCTGACATTGTTTTTGCCGGCAGCTATCAGGGCGTGATGACCCGCTACAACCAGCGCAACGGCCTGGCGGAGAACATCTCGGTCTGGCCGGAGAACGTCTCGGGGCATGCCGCTTCGGAAGTGAAATACCGCTTCCAGTGGACCTCGCCGATCCACACCTCGCCCCACGATCCGGGTGTGCTCTACACCTCGGCCAATGTCCTCTTCCGATCCGGCAGCGATGGCAAGAGCTGGGACGCGATCAGTCCGGACCTGACCCGCGCCGATCCGGAGACGATGGGGCCATCCGGCGGACCGGTCACCAAGGACATGACTGGCGCGGAGTTCTACGGCACGATTTTTGCCGTTGCCGAATCTCCAATCGAGCCGGGCGTGATCTGGACCGGTAGCGACGATGGCTTGATCCATATCACCCGTGATGGCGGCGAAAACTGGGAGAATGTCAATCCGCCTGACCTGCCGGACTGGGCGCTGATCAGCTTGATCGAGGCATCGCCCCACGACGCCGGGACGGCGTTTGTCGCGGCCACACGCTACAAGAGCCACGACGACCGGCCCTATCTCTTCCGGACGACCGACTACGGCAAGACCTGGACGACAATCGTCAACGGCATTCCGGAGTGGGACTTCACACGGGTGATCCGCGAAGATCCGGAGCGGCAGGGATTGCTCTTTGCCGGCACCGAGACCGGCATCTATGTCTCACTGAACAACGGCGACAACTGGCAACCGTTGAAGCTGAACCTGCCGCTGGTGCCGATCCACGATTTCGTGATTCACGATGGCGATCTGGTCGTGGCTACCCACGGGCGGGCGTTCTGGATTCTGGACGACATCTCCCCGCTACGCCAGATGGCCGACGATCTCGCCAGCAAACCGGTGCATCTCTTTGCACCGCGGGACACGATCCGCTACGGCGGACAGGAAGGGTTCGGCCACGGCCCGGTCGAAGGCAAGAACCTGCGCTTCGCCGGCGGGCTGATCGTCACCTTCAACCGCAAAACCAACTCCGACGGCGAGGTTGAGATTTCCTACCTCGATGCCGGCCACAACCCGCCGGACGGTGTGGTCATCCACTACACCTTCGCCGACAAGCCGGCTGACGAGGTGACGCTTTCGATCCTCGATGCCGATGGCAATGGTATCCGTACCTTCTCGTCGGTCAAGGACGAAAAGAAGCCGGGTCCGGTGGTCAAGACAGAAGCCGGCGCGAACCGGTTCGTCTGGAACATGCGACTGGCTGATGCTCCGCTGATCGAGGGCGATGAAGTCAGCAAGACCTTCGTCACCGGCCCGAAGGTGGCGCCCGGTAGCTATCAGGTGCAGCTCAAATCAGGCGAGACCATCCTGACCGAACCGTTCAGAATCCTCGGCGATCCGCGGATTTCGGCCAGCCAGGAAGATTACGACGCCCAGTTTGCGTTGCAACAGCAGATTCACGGCGCGATCTCCCGGGCACACGAAGGTGTCGGCAAGATCCGCGCACTGACCAGCCAGATCGAAGCCTGGGAAACCCGGATCGATGATGACTCGTTCCGCAAGGCAGCCACATCGTTCCGGGAACAGTTGGCAGAGATCGAGAGTGAGATCGTCCAGACAAAGGCAAAGGGACCGAAAGACCGGCTGAAGTATCCGGTGATGCTGAACTCGAAGCTCGCCAGCCTGAAAGGTGTCGTCGCCAGCGCCGATGGCCGCCCCAACCAGCAATCCCACGACGTCGCCAACGAACTCGCCAGCAAGGTCGACGCC
>CAZRNC010000360.1:0-1626 GCA_964601285.1 uncultured Thermomicrobiales bacterium
GCTCGAGCGTTTGGTGGTGACGGGATGCGCGTTGAGACGCCTGATCAAATGGCCGAGGCGCTTGAACGAGGCTTCTCCAGTGACCGGATCTTCGTGATCGACGCAATCTGCGATTACCAGTTTCCGAACTATGACCTCGATGGAGCCTACGCAGCCGTGCAGGGTGAGTAGCCAGGTACTATTGCAATTGAGGCAGTCCGGTGTGAGAATGGCGATATCCTGTGAGCCGGTATGCGCCGGTCATTGATGATGGAGCTGAGTTCCGGGCCAACTGGGTGGAGTTTTGGTCTGGGATTGCTTTAAGGGGGAGACGGTGGATAATATGCCGCCGGCAACCGGGCAGCCAGGAGTGCCCCCGGGAGCCGCATCGAATTCGAACGACCGGTTGCTCGCTGCGCTCGGCTATCCGTTCTGGATCGTCGCGTTGATTTGTTTGTTCCTGGAAGGGCCGAAGGATCGGCCGTTCACCAGATACCACGCCATCCAGGCGCTTGGCGCGAATGCCGCGGCCTGGGTTGTGATCATGGTCATAGCAATCTTCTATTGTGTGGTCTCCAGTGTATCCGGGTTTATCGGATGTCTGCTGTTCCCGGTGTTCTTCGTGCCTTGGTTCTTGTTGCTCTACTACGCCTATCTGGTGTATTCCAAGGGCGAATACGTCGAAATTCCGGTGCTGACCGACCTGATGACCCAACAGGGTTGGTTGAAGAAGCCATAGCTTGTTTCTGAGCCGGTGCCTTACAATGCCGGACGGGATGTGTGGGAAGCCCGGCGTACATGCCGGGCTTCATCTTTGAGCGGCAGTCAGGGAGTACCGGTTGCAAGACCGAGATCAATGGATCGGACCGCTGGCGCTGCTGGGCGCGGTGTTGTTTTGGGGATTCGTTCCAACTGCAACACGCTACCTGACCGAGACGTTTACTCCCGGTAACATCCTGCTGGTTCGCTTCTCGTTCGGTGGCGCGCTTGTGATCCTGCTCTTCCTCATCTGGCGTCCACCTATGCCCTCCCGAAAGCAGCTGCCCAAAGCGATCGCCCTCGGTCTCTATGCCGCCCTCAGTTTCAATGTGCCGATTGCCTATGGGATCAACATCATCGAAGCCGGCACAGCCGCACTGCTGATCGGGATGCAGCCGATTTTCATCGCCACACTCGCCGGAGTTTTCCTGAAAGAACGTATTCCACCGCCGATGATTGCAGGTCTTGCGATCGCGATGGTCGGTAGTGTGACGATTGCCCTTGCTGCCGGCGGTGGGCTGAATCTGGATGGGCGATACCTGCTGGGTTGCGGGTTGGTGCTATCCGCTGCGTTTCTCTGGTCCAGTTACGCTGTCGTTGCCAAGCCGCACCTCGGGCCAGATTCGCCGGCACCAAGTGTTGCCATGATCGGGACACTGCTTGGGCTTCCGCTGGTCCTGCCGCTGGGAGTTGGTGGATATACCGATCGTCTGGCCGAACTGTCTCTAGTCGGCTGGCTGGCAGTGCTGCTGCTTGCCTGCGGGGCCAGCGTTGCTGCTCCGGTGCTCTGGAATGTCGGACTGGTGCGCGGACAGGCATCGCGATCGGGATTATTTCTGAACCTGGTTCCGGTAGTCGGGCTGATTGCCAGTGTTATCCTGCTCGATG
>CAZRNC010000360.1:1726-3517 GCA_964601285.1 uncultured Thermomicrobiales bacterium
TTTCTGAACCTGGTTCCGGTAGTCGGGCTGATTGCCAGTGTTATCCTGCTCGATGAATCTCTCGGAACAGTAACGATTGCCGGCGGCACGTTGATTCTGGCCGGCATCGGGCTGGCATCTACACCCGAGTCAGTGTTCCAACGCAAACGTCGAAGGGGAGTCTAGCAACATGGGAACGAACCGTGCTGTTGTGGTCATCGGTGGCGGAATTATGGGCGTCAGTCTTGCCTGGGCACTGACAGAGTTGGGCGTCCGGGATGTCACCGTGTTGGAACGGCGCTCACTGGCCGCCGGTGGAAGTGGGCGCTCCGGGGCGCTCCTGCGTCAGCACTATAGCAACGTGCCCGAGGCAACCCTGGCACACCTTAGCCATCTGACGTATGCGAATTGGAGCGAGGTTGTCGGCGGTTCGTGCGGCTACGAGCGCACAGGTCTGATCGCTACGGTCGCGACCGAAGGTGAGAACAGGGCCAACATCGAGCGGATGTATCGCAACGTCGAAATGCAGAACCGGGTCGGAATCGCTTCACGGGTAATCACGGCTGCCGAACTTCTTGAATTGCAACCGTTCGCCAATGTCGACGACATTGAGGTAGCTGCCTTCGAACCGGAATCCGGGTTTGTGGATGCTGTTGCCGCGACGAGGTCGATGGCTGAGGCGGCAGTGCGTGGCGGGGCGACCATTCTCGAAGGATGCGAAGTTACCAGTATTGCAACCGCTGGCGGGCGAGTGACCGGTGTCGAGACGACCAACGGCACGATTGGTGCCGACGTTGTGGTGTGTGCTACTGGTCCATGGTCCTTGCCGTTGCTTGCGCCGCTGGGGATCGATGTGCCGTTGGAGTCGCAGCGGGTCCAGGTGGCTGTCCTGGCGCGTCCCCTTTCAATGCCGGAAGCGGGGACATGTACCTACGTTGATACGGCAGCCGGCATTTTCTGCCGGAACTTCGGCCCGAACCGGACGCTGGTGGGAGTTGGTGGCGGCGAGTTTCACGATACCGTCGACCCGTTTGCGTACGATGAGCGGATCGACCCAGGTTTCGAGCGGACGATCATTGAGTACCTCGCTCGTCGAATGCCACCGATGGCTGATGCGTCGTTCCTGTTTGGGTACTCCGGGCTGTACGACATGACACCGGATGCGCACCCAATCATCGGCATGGCGCAAGGGATAGACGGATTGGCGCTGATGCTCGGCTTCAGTGGGGCGGGGTTCAAGAAGGGGCCGGCTGCGGGTCAATGCCTGGCAGAATTGATCGTCCATGGCCAATCTTCAACGCTCGATCTCTCGCCATTTGGTCTGGATCGGTTCGAAAGCGACGCCTGGCGCACTCCCTGGAGCCTCGACGAGTACACATTCTCGACCGATTTTGGGCATGGGTTCTGATAGCTGCAACATGCGTTAAGCGCGGCTCTGGTTTTTGTGTGCATACATGCGTTCGTCGGCGACGGCCAGCAGTTCGATCGAGCGACGTCCATCGTCTGGGGTCGTTGCGATGCCCCATGATGCGGTCGGAAGCGGCAACGTGATGCCATCAGCCTCGAACTCGCCGGTTTCGAGCGTTGTAGCGATCGATTCGACAACGTTCCATGCTTCATCCCGCGAGGTTCTCGGCATGATGATGGCAAACTCGTCGCCGCCATAGCGCGAGATAACATCATCTGGCCGGCGGAGCCGCTGCAATGTAGCGGCGGCTGCACGAAGTGCAGCGTCGCCAACGAGGTGGCCATAGCTGTCATTGATTGCCTTCAGGTTGTTGATGTCAAGAATGGCGACGCTCAAACTGGTGT
>CAZRNC010000361.1:0-3452 GCA_964601285.1 uncultured Thermomicrobiales bacterium
AACACCCAATACGAGATGCCGGCTGCCATTTGCGGTCCGTAGTCCCGGATGTGGTCGGCTGCGGCACGCATGACAAGTTCTGATGCTCTGCGCCAGGCCAATTGCAGAGCGGCCGAAATTCGATCTAGCACTCGGTAGCTTTCTCCGCCCGTTCTGAACCTCGGGTGTTCAAGAGCAAAGACTATCAGAGATCCAGATCAACCGGCAGACTTGCTTCCCAGGCTACTTCCCGTGCCGCCTTTCGCGGCCTCCGCCGGTCGGGATACCCTTTCAAACGCCACTTGTCTTCATACATTCGCTCATCGGCCAGCGCCACCAGGGCGTTCAGGTTGAATCCATCATCCGGATACGCAGCAATGCCGGCGGCAATTCCGAACCCTTCGCCAACGAAGCCATACTGGCCCTGAATCCGCGATACATGTTCGCTGATCGCTTCGACGAATATCCGAGCCCGGTCGGCCGAACAATCCGGAACAATCACAGTGAACTCATCGCCACCGTATCTGGCCGTGACGGCAGTGGTCGGCATCGAGGCCCTGATCCCTCTGGCGATCTCCCCGAGAACGCTATCTCCAGCCTGGTGACCAAACCGGTCATTGAACTCCTTGAACAGGTTGAGGTCCATCATGACGACGCTCATCGGGTTGCCGGTGTTCACTGCATGCTCGAAGTGTTTCGCGAGCGCTTCATGCAGCGCCCGGTGATTGAGCAATCCGGTAACCGGATCATGGTCGGCAGCAAATCGGACCTGCCGGAACGCGCGCGCATTCTCGGTCGCCAATGCCGCCTGAGTCGCGACTGATTCGGCAAGGGACACTTCGCTGTCATCAAACGGATCAGCATTCACCCGGTACAGCTCGGCAATACCAACGGTCTGATCGTTGGCAACGAGGGGTACCACCAGCACAACCGACGATTCATTGGCATCAAGAATCTGGGCGGCAAGCGAACCGTTTGGCTGTGCCCAGCGTTTCACCACGATGCTACGAAATCCGACTTGCTCCACATGTTCCGGGGTGAAATCCAGAAAGGTTTGTGGAAGTTGTCGCAGGCGCCCGGTTGACGGCGAGCCTCCAACATCATGCCGGGCAACAATCCGCACACCATCATCCGTTCGTTCCAGAATGATGCATCGCGACGCTCCGACAACTTCGGTTAGCTGCTCGGCGACGGCTCTCAGCGTGGCAGGAAGATCAAGTGAGGCGGTCGAAATCATGGCAATCTTGTGGACGACCTCCAACTCCTCGTTTCGCCGCACCAACTCGGTTGTCCGTCGGTCGACCAGATTCTCGAGGTCCTGGTTCATCCGGAAGAGATTGCGATTCAGGTTGCGGTTCTCTATCTGGTTCCAGGCGTGCCGGAAACCACTGGCCATGATGAACGCCACCGATCCAGCAAGCATTAGCTTGCTGCTTGCCGATTCCATTCCGGCACCAATAGCCTCGGCGAACAACAACGACGCTGCGGCAATTGCCAGCACATACGGCACCAGTGCACTGCCAAAGTGGAACCAGAAACTGTGCATCAGCGGGTTTCTGTAAACCAGGTGCGCCGGCCCGGGAAGCATTCGCTTGCCGGCGAGAAACTGACCAGCGGCAATGGCAACCAGCGCAATGCCAATCGAGTTCAAAGCCAGCAGTGCGGTAACCGGGACTGCTCCACCACCCAACAGCACCACGGCAACCCAGACATGGCCTACAAAGAAGACAGCCAGCGCGACCGCAGCCCAAATCAACGCCCGGAATAACCGCTCCCAACGCGACATCGACATCAGAGCAACACCTACGAGCACCAGAAGGGAAAGGTCCAGGAGTGGTTCGTACAGTGCAGTGCTAACCCCGGATAAACCTGTAGCGACGAACCCTGCCCGGTGTAGCACCCAAACAGCGATAACCGTCGTCCCGACAATCGCGATCCCTGCATCAAGCAACAGCCGCAAAGCCATCGAACGCGGCACCTGAATTGCGTATGCCAAGCTGATAACACAACTGAAATAGCCGAGAACCACCGCAAACTGGGCAAACAGGGGGAGGGGACCGCTACCGGAAGCAATGTACTCCCCATGCACCGCGCTCGCGACGAAGAACACGCCGATGAACGACATTGCCAGCATCATCCATCGCCATGCAGCCGCCGAGCGCCGATCATCTGCGCTTCGTGACGCCTGCCAGCAGACAGTCGCACTAACGGCACAGACCAGCACAAGACCAAGCTGGCTGGCACGGATTGTTCCGAGCAGCACAACCGTCAGCACCAGGATCTGCATGCCGGCCAAACCGACAATCAGCCTGGTTAGCGAGAACTCTCCAACTGGAAACCGCCCGTTCGACAGGGCAGCCCACCGATCCATCATCGCAATTACTTACTGCGTCCGGCGAGGCACCAATGTGCGCGACGAATTGCCCGGAACTCACATGCCATCATATGACGTGATCAACTGCTCGTCAGGTGGACCAAACTCCTAAATTCCAGGGATTCGGGAAGGGGGTGCTACCGTTCAGTTGCCATTTCCCAGCGCATCTAAGGCGGCCAAAATACGCTGGTATTCGGTCTCCCAACGCTCGGGCCATGCCTTGCCGGATTGCTCGTGTTCCTGGCGGAGTTGCTCGGCCCGGCGTTTACGCTCCAGCAGACGGTCAACTTCCCCGTCTGGTTGACGCTCTTCCTGCCCGGCTCGAACCGCACTGATCTCCAGATAGGAGATGTCCCGTCCGGCAATCGCTTGCGCCCGCGCCCGGATATCGCGAAGGGGAGTATCTGACGGCGGTGTCTCTTCGATTGCCTGGCGAATGATCGCCTCGGTGTCCGGATCCACCAGCCGGCTCCGGTCGAGTTTTCCGTGGGTGACAGCAGCCAGCAGGTGCTGCTCGACGGTCATTGGCTTGATTCCGCGTTCTTCAGCAACCTCGGAAACTGATTGCCCCGATTCGAACATCTCCAGGCTCACCCGCCACGACGTGCTGCCAGCAGAGGGAACAGAAGGCCGCGAAGGAGCAGCAACTGGTTCCGGCTCGATATCCTCGACCTCACCAAGTGCCTCGCTCCGACGCACCCACGCGAAATAGAATCGCAGATGGTCCCAATTCGTACCCTGAGGGCAGAACCGCATGGCAGTCTGGAGATAACCCGGCCGTGTTCGCCGGTACTCAATCCCAGCCTCATCCATCCGCGCACGTGCCTCATCGAGCTCGGCAACGACCTCTACCGGAACGACATAACGAATGTGCAAATGCCCCTCGGAAATCAGCTTCAGAGCATCCTCAGCTACCTTCTTCGGTGGTTTGCCCACGATCGCTGCCGTTTCACGGACATTGCCCGTTTCCATCAGTGAATGTCGCAGCGCAGCACGAGCGTGGCCCAGCCGACCAGGCTGCTTGAGTTTCGTCGCTGCAGCCCGCCTGGCTGCAAGCCCGGCTGAAACCGAATCCGGACGCGCACAGCGGTCACAACAA
>CAZRNC010000362.1:0-3427 GCA_964601285.1 uncultured Thermomicrobiales bacterium
CAGACCGGGAGTCACTGCCGCGAAGTCCGTTGAATGTTGCGTAGGTCGGCCCCGACGAATCATCTGAATCACCGGCAACATTGACATGTGCTGAACCCCGGCTGGCAAACTCATCGTTGCCAATCTGCATCTGACCGGTCACCATCTCAACGACGAGCAGACCGTTGGTGACGAACCAGACATTGTCCTGAGAACGGTTCGGATCGGTGATTTCCATGCGAGACTTGTCGAAATACTGCACCTGTCGCTGCTGGCCCGGGGAGTTTGCATACTCCTCCCACACGCCATCAGTAAACGCTTCCGGACCCCACATCCAGGTGCGATTTACTTGTCCTGAGGCAACCGGTTGATCGGTCCGTGCCCAGGTTCGTTGGAAGGCACTGGTCGCCGGGGCTACATCCAACTCTCGGTCATCGACCGGGACAGGTTGGGCAACCGCAATCTGCGCCAGCAGTTGGAACAGGAGCAGGGCAACGATCAGGATCGTGAATGATCGGCGGGTACGGAACCTACGCATGGGGACATACCTCCTGGACGAGCCGGCAAACGATTCTTGCTTGTAACTTTGTGCAAACCCTGTCCATACCTTAGCGACTTCCCGGCATCTCCGGTAGACATCAACCCGTTCCGTTCTGTTCCAATATTTGGGACAAAGTGCTTTGCAGTAGCGTATATTGTTGTCATTAGGACAGTCGAAACAACCGGGCGGATTGCACAGACATGGATCATCTCTCGCTGGGTGGGGAGCTGGAGCGGCTGCGGGTTGCGCGGGGAGTTTCGCAGGAACGGCTGGCGAAGCTTTCCGGGGTGTCGAAGGCGACGCTGAACCGGTGGGAGCATGGGAGTGTTCAAAGACCGCACAGCTGGAACCAGATCATCAAGGTCGCGGAGACGCTCAACCTGTTGCGGATTGATTTCAATGCGCTGCTTCATGCTGCACAGTTCCCCTGGGTGGCCCAACTCCATCATTCTGGCGATTCCGGCGCTTTCGCCCGCTGGATGGTGGAAGCCAGGAACAACCTGCCTGGTGTGCTGACCTCGTTCGTCGGGCGGGAACTCGATGTGATCCGAACGGGACAACTCCTGATCCGGGAGGATGTCCGGCTGGTGACGTTGACCGGTGCCGGCGGTGCCGGCAAGACGCGGCTCAGCATCGCCATCGCCGGCGAACTGCATGATGCCTTTTCGGATGGGATCTTCTTTCTGCCGCTGGCCGATACCCGCGACGGTTCGGCGGTCATTCCGGCCATTGCGAGAGCACTCGATCTGCGCGACATTGCCGGCCAATCCACAGCGGATCGGCTGGCGAGCTATCTCCGCGATCAACGTGTGCTGCTGGTTCTGGATAACGTCGAACAACTGACCGGGGCCGGACCGGAACTGGTCCACCTGCTCGAACAGACACGCTGGCTCACGATCCTGGCGACCAGCCGGATTCCCTTCCGGGTGAGCTGCGAGCATATTCGCCCGGTGCCGCCATTTGACCCACCGGAACCGGGGGCCGACCGGGCAGCGGTTCGCGGGAACCACGGGGTCCAACTCTTTGCCGAACGGGCCGGCGCGGTCGATCCTGATTTTCGGCTGACCGGCAAGGCCATTGGGGCGGTTGCTGAAATCTGTTCCCGGCTGGAAGGCAGCCCGCTGGCTATTGAACTGGCGGCGGCGCGTTGCCGCCAGTTCACCGCGCCCGAACTACTCCAACGCTTTCCAACACGTCTGGATCTGGGCGACGATGGGGACCATGACCGTCCGGATCGTCACCGTTCGCTACGGGCAACCATCCGCTGGAGCTACGACCTGTTGCCGGCAGAGGAACAGACGCTCTTCCGCCGGCTGGCGGTGTTCAGTGGTGGTTGGCAGGCGGAAGCCACCGCCGAGGTCTGCTCCGGTCAGCAATCGACGCTGGCGCACCTGCGCGAGGTCAACCTAATCCAGGAAGCTCCCGATGGACGGGGCCGGATGCTGGAGACGATCCGGGAGTTTGCCGTCGAACAACTCGAAGCGCATGGTGAAGCGGCGCTCTATCGTGAGCGTCACGCGGCGTACTTCCTCGCTCTTGCGGAATCTGCCCGTCCATATATCCCGCAATCGCGTCAGGAAACGTGGCTGGCAGCAATCGACCGGGACTATGCAAACCTCACGCTGTTGCTGGATGGCGGCGATCCGGAAGTCGTCGTCCAGCTGGCTGTTGCGCTCTGGCCATACTGGCACGAGCATGGCCGGTTTATGGAAGGCGAGCGCTGGCTGCAGCGTGCGTCGGTGCTGAATGCCAACGACACCCAACAGGCAGAACTGCTCACCGGCCGCATGTTGATGGCCTATAGCCAGGGCAACATTCCCCAGGCATTGGAGTTCGCCGGGCCGGCGCTGGAACGCTGGCATCGGCTGAACGATCATCGCGGACTGGCGCTAACCCTGCTCTATGCCGGGCAAACGCACTATACAGCCAGCAGTTTCACTCCGGAACAGATTCAACGAATCCGGCAATACTATGAGGATAGTCTGGCGGCGTGGAAACGGGCCGGCGAGCCGTTGGGCATCGCTCGCTGCCTATCCGAGATGGCGATTCTGGCCGGCACCACCGGTGACGGCGAGTCGGCCAGGTCGATGATCGCCGAGGCATTGACCATCTATGAACAGGAAGGCGACCGGGCAGGCATCGTGCGTTCGCTTGCCGATCTGGGACTGTTCGCGATGCTGACCGGCAACCTTGAGCCGGCCATTACCATGCTTTCCGATGCCGTCCGGCTCTGCCGGCAGATGGGCGATAACTACCAACTCGGCTGGGCGCTCTTCTATCTTGGTACGTCTTTGTGTTTTGCCGGCCAGCTGGATGCGGCAGAAGCCACGCTCGGTGAATCACTTCACTGCCAGCAACGGATCGAAAGCCGCTATGGCATGGCCTATACCCTGCTGGGGTTTGCGGCGCTGCGTCATCGCCAGGGCCGGTATACCGATTCGGCGACACTCTGTGGTGCAGTAACAACCATGCTGGAACTCAGCGGCATTGCGATGAATCCGGCAGTGGGGCAGATCTACCAGGCCGAACAGCAGGCGATCTCCAACGCTATTGGCCCCGATGCATTCGCCCAGGCGTTCGCAACCGGCCAGGCGATGCCCGTCGCCGGGGTGGCCGCATTTGCGACCAGGGCCGGGTAGGGGCGACTTGCATGCGCACCAGTACCAGACCATAGGGGATTTGCCACCGTGCCTCATAGACGTAGCCGCGCAATTCATTGCGCCTGTCCAACGCCCCGGTGATCAAACAAGGGCGCAATACATTGCGCGGCTACGTCTATTGGTGACGACAGATTCCACGTGGACCTGTACTCAATAGTCTGACTAGCGTATCGTGACGTGTTTCCAGAAACGTTCGTAGGGGCGTCTTGCATACGCCCGTCTGGCCCCCGAGGCGTCAAACCGGGCG
>CAZRNC010000363.1:0-3426 GCA_964601285.1 uncultured Thermomicrobiales bacterium
ACGGCGTTGTCACGAGCGCTCGTGCCAGGCCGGGAGAGTGCAACAGCCGTGCAGCACTCCGCTCGGCCCGCCCCGGTTCGGTGGCCCAAATCCCGGCGGCAACGTTGTTCCAGACCCGTTCAAGGTTGATCTCTTCCGGAACGCTCATGGTTCCCTTCCCAATACTTGTTGCAGCTTGCGGCGCAGGTGATAGACACGGCTCTTGACCGTGCCGGGCGGGATGTCGAAGACTTCGGCGACTTCGGCAACTGAGCGTTCCTCAACGAACACCATCCGGGCCAGCTTGCGTTGGTCGTGACTGTCCAGGCTCTCCATGGCCTTGTCGATGTCGGCCCGTAGTGTCGCGACGGTTGCCGGGTCCGGTTCTCCCAGGTATTCAAGATCCGGCATCGGTCGGCGATGCTTCCGGAACCAGCCGGCCGCCTGTCTGCGGGCGATGCCCCAGATCCAGCCACCGACATCACCCGAACCTCGATAGCTGCCTGCATTCCGCCAGACCGCGATGAAGGTCTCCTGCAACACATCCTCGACAGCATCAACCGGCAACACACGGCCCAGCCGTCGCGCCAGCCATGGCGCGTGCCGTTCGAACAAGGTTTTCAGTGCCACATGATCGCCTGCGCCGACCGCCGCGATCAGAACCTCGTCATCCATCACTACCCTGTTTGTTGCGTTCCGGAGTGGTTTGGTTCATTACTGCGATTATCATCCTGATTTTGGTCTGATCAATGTATCGTGCCATCCGAACTGCCTGGCCGGGTGAATGCAAGCAGGTGTTCCAACTATTTCGGGACCACCGAACGTACGCAAAGAAGAACGGTGTCTAAACTGTCATCCCGAGCGAAGTCGAGGGATCTCGGGCCGCGAACCTCTCCATGTGAGGGCAAGTCTCATGGAAAGAGATCCCTCGACTTCGCTCGGGATGACAAACAAACAGGCAGGTATAAGCCAAAATTGGCAATGGTTGGGACACCTGCTTGCATTTCCCCGCGCTGACGTCTCGAGTGTCCAACAGGGCGAATGCAAGTCGCCCCTACGCAACCGAACAATCCTCGCGAATGCCGGATTGCTGTAGCCAGGGCACTCAGCAGTCTGACCATCGTACGGGCGATCGCGATGCGTCGCCCTTGCCCACTCTCCAGGTTACCTACGCTCCTTCGGGATACACTGGAGACCATTGGAGAGTTACATTCGAGCGAACAGGAGCGGTTGGATGAGAACTGATGATGCCCAGTTTGTCGCACACGTCATTGCAGTTGCCCGGCGGTCTCGTGAACATGGAAATCCACCCTTTGGAGCACTGCTGGTCGATGGTGAGGGGCAGGTGCTGCTCGAAGAGGAGAACACCACGACGACGGAGAACGACATCACCGCGCATCCCGAGCTGAAGGTGGCGATGCTCGCCGCCCGGCGATGGGACGCAGCATTCCTGGCGAGTTGCACGATGTATGCCAGCACCGAGCCATGCGCGATGTGTACCACCGCGCTCTACCGAGCCGGCATTGGCAGAGTTGTGTTTGCTCTGAGCAGTGCAACCAGCCGGGAGTTGCAGGGTAATCCTGCGTATTGGCTGGCGCTTACCTGCCGCGATGTATTGTCCCACGGCGGCCGTCCGGTCGAGGTGGTTGGTCCGGTTGACGAAGATGCCGCACTGGTGAACTTCGAGGGGTTGTACTGAGTTGGACGATCTCTACTGCATCGCCCGGTACAGATCACGCAGCGTTGCGACTTCAGCGCCGTGCTGGATCAGTTCCTTATTGACCCACCAGGCGATCTCGATGAATGGCATTTGGGGATCGAGGCCCCAGGGAAGCTGGCTGTAACCGACTTCGTGGATGTGCTCGTCTCCGGCGCTTTCGAGTGCATTCTTCCACTGGCTGCTGGCCGAACGGAAATACTCGATGGCGCCGGCGGCGGTTCGTGCGATGACCAGATCGTCGCGGGTTAGCGACCTGCTACCGGTGGTGTAGTCTGCCCGCGCGGCGAGGCTGCTGGAAAGATGGGTCAGCCGCCAGGCGATAGTGGTGAACGGTGGCGGGTCTGGCTCCGGCCGACTGAGATCCAGCACCCAATCGCCGCCGACCGGTGCGTTGGATTGCGATTCGGTTCGTGGTCGGATACTCCAACATCCCGTAACCGGTTCCCACAGATACTCTTCGTCGGTCATACCGGCCAGGCGGTCGAGCAGTTGTGCAACGCCGAAGTCATACTGCGACAGCAACGGCCGCAGGTCTGATGGAACGTTCAAGTTTATCTCCCTATTCACCATCCCGAACAAGGCGTCCACGCCCTGAAGCGGCACTGTAGTTCCACCCGTCGATCTCCGGCGGCTGGATACCAATACTGGTGAGGATCGCGCAGATCTGTTCGCGGTGTTCGTTGGCGTGGTTGAAAATCTGGGCGAGAACGACGCCGGCAGTGAATTCGAACGTGCCGCCTTCGTCACCCTCAGCCCGGATCATGCGATCGCTGTCAATTGGTTCAGCAAGCAACTGCTGCCAGACCGGGTCCAGCTCGTCGAGACGTTCCCGAATCTCTGTCATGGAGAGCTGCGTCTCCGGCCGCTCAGGCTCTGGCATATTGTGAGTCAAGTGATACAGATACCAGCGCTCGGCAACGATGAAGTGTTCGAATGTTGTACGGATGTCCCCGAACGAGCCGGCAATGCTGCTTGCCAGTTGCTCGTCGTCCAGACTGCTGCACGCTTCCAGCAGTGTGCGGGTTGCCCAGGCGTTGTGTGCGACGAGGTCGTGCAGCAGTTCGTTCGCCATGTGTTCTCCTGTCTTGCCAGGAACTCAGAAGCTGGTGACCAGACCGATGTTGTTCCCGGTCAGGTCCTCGAATATCGCATACCAGCCGATTCCCGGTATTTCTGTCTTCGGTACGATGGTTTTACCGCCCAACGATTCCACCTGGGCGAGCGATTCGTCAATGTTATCGGTGCTGATCGAGATCAGGACATCGCCCGGCTCGAAACCGTCGCGTAGCTCCGGAAAGCCACCGCCCGGCCCAGAAGCAGGAGTAAACATGGTGTAGTTCATCTCATCCATCGAGTTGTCGATCTCCCAGCCGAAGAGGCCGGCGTAGAAATCGGCCGATGCTTTCCGGTCTGCGGAAGGAATCTCGATCCAGACGATCTCGTGTTTGCTCATTGTGCAAGCTCCTTCGTTGTTCTGCTCTCAGCCTCAGCCCGCAAGGCGAGCAATTGTTCAAGATGACTCTGCTCGTGGATGACCGTTGCCAGCACACCGCCGGCGAAAGTGACCTCGCCAAAGAGAGGGTGGGTGGCGATGACATCATGGTTGTGCGCTGCCGGGACGGCGTTGAACAACGTTTCGAGGTCCGATTCCGCATCATCCAGCACGTGCAATGCCTGTTCCCGGCTGAGCATTCCGGGATTGCCGGAGTCAGTCAGGTTGATCAGTG
>CAZRNC010000364.1:0-3425 GCA_964601285.1 uncultured Thermomicrobiales bacterium
CTGCCCTCGATGTTGCCCGACTAACGTACTTCGGACTCTTTGCGCTGCAACATCGAGGGCAGGAGAGCGCCGGCATCGCCGTTTCGGATGAGGGGTCTGTGCTGATCCGAAAGCGCCTGGGGCTGGTTTCGCAGGTGTTTGACGAAACCGACTTGCGCCATCTCACCGGGCAGGTCGCCGTCGGCCATACTCGCTACTCAACGACTGGCTCGACCTCACCGGAGAACTGCGGCCCGATGGCAGCGCCCAGTCCTTTAGGGACCGTTGTCGTGTCGCATAACGGGAACATCTCCAATGCCCCCGAACTTCAGGCGGCGATGGTTTCCGAAGGCGCACACTTCCTGACAACTACCGACAGTGAAATTCTCACCAGACTGATTGCCCTCGCACCGGGCGACACGATGGCAGCAAAGCTGACCAGCGCGCTGTCGCTCTGTGAAGGTGCCTACAGCCTTTGCATCCTTTCCGGGCACAAGCTCTATGCCCTTCGGGATCCGCATGGCATCCGGCCGCTCTGCCTTGGCCGGCTTGATAGCGGTTGGGTTGTAGCATCCGAAAGCTGTGCGCTGGCAACCGTTGGCGCAACGTTCGTCCGGGAGATCGAGCCTGGCGAACTGCTTACCATCGACGAAAACGGCATCACCTCTGAGCGGATCACACCAGCCCGCAAACCCGCCATGTGCCTGTTTGAGTTCATCTATTTCGCACGGCCCGATAGCCAGATCCTCGGCGAACGGCTCCATCTGGCCCGGCAGCGGATGGGCGCAGAGCTTGCTCGCGAGAATCCGATCGAAGCCGATGTCGTGGTTGGCGTCCCGGATTCAGCAACACCGGCAGCCATCGGGTACGCAGCAGCCTCGGGCATTCCATACTCCGAAGGTCTCATCAAGAACCGCTACATCGGGCGAACATTCATCCAGCCCGATCAACGGATGCGCGAGACCGGCGTGCAACTGAAATTCAACGCGCTGCCGGAAGTGTTGAGCGGAAAGCGGGTCATCGTTATCGACGATTCGATTGTCCGCGGCACCACCAGCATCCCGATTGTCAAACTGCTACGCGACGCCGGCGCTACCGAAGTCCACATGCTGATCCAATCGCCACCGATCATGTGGCCCTGCCACCTTGGGGTAGATATGGCCACTCGCGATGAGCTGATCGCCGCCAACATGTCGGTTGAGGAGATCGGGAAGTACATCGGAGTTGACACGCTGGCCTATCTGTCGCTGGACGGTTTGATCCAGGCAACACGAGCAGGAACCGGTTTTTGCACGGGTTGTCTCACCGGTGAATATCCGGTCGCTCCGGCGAACGGAACCGGCAAACATTCACTTGAACAACCACTAACGATTACGCCGCGAACGCCGGCCAGAACCGGCTGAGCGAAAGTTCGCAATACGGACTACAATTGCACCGGCATCAAATGCCAGTGGCATTTGTGGTGGAGAGGGGAGCAGTTTTCTTGAGTGAAGATCTATTGAGGACGCCTCTGGAAGATCGGCACATCGCGGCAGGCGCGAAGATGGTGCCGTTTGCAGGCTGGCATATGCCAGTGCAATACAGTGGCGTGATTGATGAGCACCGGACGGTTCGTTCCGCAGCCGGCCTGTTTGATCTTGGCCACATGGGCCAGGTCGACATTTCCGGTCCGGACGCATTGACGTTTATCAACTACATCGCCAGCAACGATTCATCGGTCCTGGCACCGTCGGAAGCGCACTACACGTTGTTGCTCTATCCCGATGGCGGGGTAATCGACGACATTATCGTCTACCGGCGGCCGTCTGGCGTCGGCTATTTTGTCGTGATCAACGCAGCTAACATCGACAAGGATATGGCCTGGATTCACGAGCGCAGGGCAGACCGCGGTGACCTGGATGTCACCGTCGAGGACATCTCGTCAAAGACCGGCATGGTGGCTATCCAGGGTCCAAATGCCGCGGATATTGTCTCCGGGATCTCCTCGGTAGATCTCAGCGAACAACCGTATTTCAGTTGCCTGGAAACGGAAATCGCCGGCGTTCCATGTCTCACCGGCCGCACCGGGTACACAGGCGAGGATGGCTGGGAGTTCTATTGCCCGATTGACCAGGTCGGAGACGTCTGGGATGCGCTGATGGAAGCTGGTGCCGATCACGGCATCAAGCCTATCGGCCTTGGCGCGCGCGACACGCTACGCCTCGAAGCACGCATGCCGCTCTATGGCCAGGAGATTTCGGCCGAGATCAACCCGCTTGAGGCGGGGCTTGGCTGGGCTGTCAAGCTTGACAAGGATGATTTCATCGGCCGAGACGCCCTTCGTGCAGTTAAAGAAGCCGGAACAACCCGGCGAACTGTCGGGTTCAAAATGGTGGAGCGAGGCGGCGCGCCACGCACCGGGTATCCGGTCCAGGTTGATGGCAAGACCGTTGGTCATGTCACCAGCGGAACCGTCGCGCCGACCGTCGGCGAGAGCATCGGTATCGCGATTATTGACCGGTCGGTTGCCGGCGTCGGCAAACCACTCGATATCATTGTCCGCGGCAAGCCGGTCAAGGCCGAGCAAATCCGCACACCGTTCTACAAACGGGGGAGTTGAGGCACCGGTTTCCGGCAGCCGTTGATTTCATATATTCGGGAGGGAAACAGATGGCAGTTCCACAGGACTACAAGTACACGCGCACCCACGAGTGGGTCAAAGTCGATGGCGACATCGCAACAATCGGTATCACCGACTTCGCCCAGGGCGAGCTTGGCGATATCACCTACATCGAACTGCCGGCTGTCGGTGCGACGCTGGGCAAGTCGGATTCGCTTGGCGTCATCGAGTCGGTGAAGGCTGCCTCAGACGTCTACTCGCCAATTAGTGGTGAAGTCGTTGAAGACAACTCGGCCGTCGAAGATGCTCCGGAGACGGTAAACGCTTCACCGTTCGATGATGCCTGGCTGGTCAAGCTGCGCATCGCGGATCCGTCTCAGCTCGATGAACTTCTCGATGCAGCGGCCTACGAGGCGCTGCTCGACGAAGCCGGCGGGCATTAGGCGGCAGGGGAAAACATGACGTTTAATCCACATACCGAGGAAGATCGCCGGGCCATGCTCGAAGCGACTGGTCACAAAAGCGTGGCCGAGCTGTTCGATGCTATCCCCGAGGATGTCCGCTTCCCGGAACTTGATCTTCCGCGGCCGCTTTCCGAGATGGAAGCGTTCCGGCAGATGAACAATCTCGCCAACGAGAACATGAACGGCATCGCCAACCCGAGCTTCCTCGGCGCTGGCAGCTACACGCACTACGTGCCGGCCGCCGTTCAGCAGATTACGTTCCGTGGCGAGTTCTACACCGCCTACACCCCATATCAGCCGGAAGTCGCTCAGGGCACACTCCAGGCGATCTACGAGTACCAGACGATGGTCGCATCACTGACCGGCATGGAAGTGGCCAACGC
>CAZRNC010000365.1:0-3407 GCA_964601285.1 uncultured Thermomicrobiales bacterium
AAGACCCGTGGCTCGAGATCCTTCGACAAGCTCAGGATGACGGTAAAAGCGGCTCAGGATGACAGTCAAAGATGGTCGCTCTTGATTGCGCTGTCGTGGCATCGAGCGCGGACGCATTGCAATGCGCCCCTACCCCTTCGGGGAGTATGCACTCGGGCGACGCAACGCGTAGCCATTAACAAGGACATCCAGGCCAGGGTCTTCACCTCATTCCCGGAATCGGCTATCGTTTTGTGAATGGTCTGATTTGGTTCCGTAACGAAGAATGAGGAACACACGGTGACTGAACCCCTATCTCCACACACGATCGTCTATGGCTTCACCCTGGCCGGCGACCCGAATGTGTCGCCCGATGGCAAGCGCATGGTCTACACCCTAACCAATGTCGACGAGGAAAAGCACAAGGCGAACACCCATCTCTGGATCTCCGGCATTGATGGCAACGACCGCCGGCAATTGACCCAGACCGGCACCAGCAACGGCGAGCCGCGCTGGTCGCCCGATGGCACCCAGCTGGCCTTCACGTCCAACCGCGCCGGCGACAAGAAGAGCGGCATCTATGTGATGGCCGTCGACCAGTCCGGCGACGCCCGCGAGCTGACCGTCCACAACCAGGGCATCAACAGCCTGGCCTGGTCGCCGGATGGCAAATCGATCGCCTACATCACCGACTTCGACCCGGAAAACCCGGACGAAGAGAAGCCGGAAGAGGGCGCCCCACCACCAATCCGCATCACCAGCCGG
Organism: uncultured Thermomicrobiales bacterium; assembly: GCA_964601285.1. Lineage (GTDB taxonomy): Bacteria > Chloroflexota > Chloroflexia > Thermomicrobiales > CFX8 > CAYWXR01. Next base: position 745 of record CAZRNC010000365.1, read on the forward strand.
ATCGACTACAAGCAGGATGGCCGCGGCTATCTGGGCGACAAGCGCCAGCAGATTTTCATTGTCGATGTCGAATCGGGCGAGCGCCGCAAGCTGACCAGCCAGCCGAACGATTACGCAGGCCCGCTGTGGTCACCGGATAGCAAGACCATCGCCGCCGGCGTCCAGAACCGCAACGGCATGCACTCGCAACTCGTGCTGTTCAACGTCGCCAGCGGTGCCGAGAAAGCCGTCACCCCGGTGGATGGCACGCTCTCCCAGTTTGCCTGGTCGCCAGACGGCAAGCGGATTGCCCTGGCCGGCGACCACGAGAAGTCCTGGCAGTCGGACATCTTCGTCTACGATGTTGCCGGCGACTCGCTGGAGCGCATCACCGACGACCTGCCGGTGATGCCGGACATCCCGAACGGCATGCTCTGGACCGGCGAGGACGAAGTGCTCTTCAGCGCCCGCTGGGCCGGAGGCAACGGCCTCTACAAGATCAACCTCAAGAGCGGCGAACACGAGACCGTCCATTATCACGAGGCGATGAACGCCAGCTTCAGCGCCGATAGCTCCGGCCGCTACATCGCCCGCGCCCAGACCAGCTTCGACAACCACGGTGAAATCTCGGTCTTCGATAGCAAGAGCGGGGAATCCAAACTGGTCACCAGCTACTCCGACGCAGTGCTGGAGACCTCCCCGCCGGCCCTCTGGGAACGCATTGAGATCGCACGCGGCAAGTACACCATCGAAGCCTGGCTGCTCAAACCGGCCGACTTTGACCCGAACAAGAAGTACCCGGTCGTGCTGGACATCCACGGCGGTCCGAACGGCCACTATGGGTACCAGTTCAACCCGATGCAGCAGAACCTTTCGACCAATGGTTTCCTGGTCGTCTCAGCCAACCCGCGTGGCTCCAGTTCCTACGGCCGCGAGTTCACCATGCAGGTGGCCGAGGACTGGGGCGGCGAGGACTACCTCGACCTGATGGGCATCGTCGACAAGGTGCTGGAGCGCCCCTATGCCGACGCCGACCGGACAGGCTGCTGGGGCTACAGCTACGGCGGCTACATGACCTCCTGGATCATCGGCCAGACCGACAGGTTCAAGGCCTGCGTCTGCGGCGCGCCCTGCTTCGACCTGGTGTCGATGTACGGCACCAGCGACATCAGCCACACCTTCGGTGAGCTGCAGTGGGGCGGCCAGCCGCACGAAAGCATGGAGTGGTATCGCAAGCACTCGCCGGCGACCTACGCCCACAAGGTGGTGACGCCGACCCTGATCATCCACGGTGAAGAAGACGAGCGCTGCCCGATCGGCCAGGGCGAGCAGATGTTCATCGCCCTGCTGAAAGCCGGCGTCGAGACTGAATTCGCCCGCTACCCCGGCATGGCCCACGGCATGACCCGCCTCGGCCCGCCGCAGTACCGCGAAGACGTCCTCTCCCGGACGTTGGGCTGGTTCAAGCGCCACCTCGGCGAGCCGGCATAGGTTTCTCGTTTGGCTCAAAGCCCCTGTCCCGACCGGGACAGGGGCTTTTTCGTGTACGCATGCGCCGCACTCCGTAGGGGCGTATCGCATACGCCCGCATTCGCATCAAGTTAAGACAGGGTGGGGACCTTCAACCTGTCATCTCAACCATCTTTGTTTGTCATCTCGACCGGAGCAAAGCGGAGTGGAGAGATCTCGTCATCGGTCTTACGAATGTGATCGGAGCGTTGGCGAACAGGACTGTTCCTCGAAATCGTCCGCCGAACGGGTTCTCCACTGGATCAAGCTGGTCGGACGAGATTTCTCCACTTCGGTCGAAATGACAAATTGAACCCGGTGCGCTCTTCGTTTGAATTGGCTTAACTTGAATGCAAGACGCCCCTATGGAAGTTGGACGGGAGCCGCCGTCACCTCGACGCCGGCACGAGCAGCATGATTGCCTTGCCGGTGTTGTCCAGAAGGGCAAGGGTTCTGTTGCTGAGAGAGTAGCCGGCGATCGAGGCGATGGCGTCGCTGAGGTCCAGTTGGGTGTTGTAGGTGTGCCCTTCGTCGGGTTCCTCACAGCTATGCTCCCAAACTGAGATCGGCCCGGTGATGGTGATCCTGGTGCCGTTGAAGGCAAGCCCACCAAACGTGAACTCGGTGCACAGCGTGTGAGCGACAATCTCGCCGTTCCTGAAGGTGAACATCGGCCGGTTGCCATCAACCAGCCGAACCCCGTTGAGATAGATCAGCTGCCAGGTCTGCCCTCCAAGATCGGCTTCACCGGACGCCTGCCTGAATGTCAGTACAGCCTCACCTGCAGCATCGATCAGCGTCAGCGTTTCATTAGCAAGCTGGTAACTCTTGGCTGCCATCAGCGCATCAAAATACTCCGGCTCGGGCATGCCTGGTTCACAGCCCTCCTCCTCTCTGCCCAGATCATCAAACGAGAAGCTCTCGCGGCCAATCTCAACGCCGGAAAGGTTGTAGTTGTTGCAACTCGACCAGCCGCCGGCAGCATTCCCTTGGAATGCGAGCGAGATGTTTGTATCCGCGCTGACCGGTGCGCCGTTCATCGTGGTCAGCAGCCAGCGTACGTCCTCAAGCCCACTCCGCTGGGGGACTCTCACGAACTCGGCGATGAGATCGCCTTGGTCGTCGAACAGCTCCAGGGTGGTGTCGGTCAGCTGGTAGGCGGGTGCCTTGATGAT
>CAZRNC010000366.1:0-3396 GCA_964601285.1 uncultured Thermomicrobiales bacterium
GGCACCGACCGGTTCAACATCCTCGGCGCCTGTGGCACCTCGTTGACGTGGCGATACATGACCTGTACCGGATTGTCGCCGGGAAACGGCAACCGTCCAGTCAACAATTCGTAGAGAATGACGCCGACCGCGTAGAGATCTGCCCCCGGACCAACCTGCTCACCGGAAGCCTGTTCCGGTGCCATATATGCAGCCGTCCCGACCGCCATTCCCGTTTCGGTCAGACCGGGATCAACAGCCATAAAGGCGACACCAAAATCGGTGATCTTCGCCTTCAGTCCGGCGTCGATCAGCACATTCTGTGGTTTGACATCGCGGTGGACAATGCCTTCATCGTGGATCGCAGCCAGACCGTCAAGGATCTGACGGGAGAAACTAAGCGCCTCTTCAACCGTCAATGGTCCTTCGTCGCGGACATACTCCTTGAGGTTCGGCCCATCGACGTATTGCATAACGATGTAGGGCAGATGTTCCTGCCGGCCATAGTCGTAGACCGGAATCACATTGGGATGGCTGATCCTTGCGGCTGCACGGGCTTCACGCTCAAACCGTGAATCAAAGCCCTCGTGAGCAGCGTACTGCTCGCGCAGCACCTTGATTGCAACATCACGTTGCAATGCAGTATCTACTGCCCGGTAGGTAACGGAAAACGCTCCTTCACCAATTGGCGAACGAACGGTATACCGATCCGCAAATTCACGCGGCATGCCAAACAATCCCGTGTTCCTCCTGATTCCGGGCAGACAGATCGAACGGATTTCCGCCCACAAGTCAGTGTATCGTTACCCTGAGAACGTTGTCAGGCCCAAACGGGCACGCTCTCACCAGAACAAACGGAAGGACCCACCAATGGAACCATCCGAATTCGACCTTGAAGGTAAAACCCGCGAACGACTTGCAGTGTTACTCGACCAATGCGGAGAACTTGCCGACGGCGTCCGCTATTTCCATGGCGACGATCTGCAAGCTGTCCTCGACACGCTCGATTCAATCCGGGCTCTGCTTGCGGACAACTCGACCACCCTGCGGGCAGCCATTGCCAGCTAGGCAATCTCTGCGACAATCTACACGGCGATTCCGCTATACTGATTGTCGCACTTTGTACGTACACACTCCCTGATCGGATGATGCATGACCCGCATTGTGGCCTTCTTCAACCAAAAAGGCGGCACTGCCAAAACGACCAGCACCCTCAACGTCGCCGCGGCCCTGGCCGAACGGGGCGCAACAGTGCTGGCAATGGATCTCGACCCGCAATCCAGCCTGACCATGGCCATGGGGATCAATATCGGAGAGCTGGAACGTTCGGTCTACGATCTGCTCGTCGACGATGACATGCCGCTGGCCGATGTCATCCTGCCGACCCGGATGTCCGGCGTCTCAATCGTTCCCAGCCATCCCGATCTGGCCGCCGCCGAGCTTGAGCTGCTCAACGTCCTCGAACGTGAGCGCCGGCTGGAGGACAAACTCAAGCCGGACGCAATCTCCGCCTATGACTACGTGGTGATCGATTCGCCGCCGGCCTTGAACATCCTCAGTATCAACATCCTGGTTTCGGCCGACGACCTGGTCATCCCGATTGAGCCGCATCCGCTCTCGCTGATGGTGCTGCGTAGGCTCTTTGAGACGATCACCCGGGTTCGCCGGCTCAATCCGCGGCTGCGGGTGTTTGGCTTCCTGCCAACCAAGGTGCACCACTCCTCCCGGCTGGCCACCGATATGCTGGAAACCCTTCGCGAAGCGTTCCCGGAGGTACCGTTGCTGCCGATCATTCCGCTCTCGGTGAAGAGTGCAGAATCCATTGCCGAAAACACATCCATTCTGGAATATATGCCGCGTTCCGCACTTGCCGAGGCATACCGGGACGTCGCCAATGCACTGATCACCGGGCAACCGGCGGAGGAGGCAACCGGTGTCAACTAACCGTGAACGCCGGAGGTTTGGCGTTTCCGATCTGTTCGCCGATACCCGGCCACAGGCCGTCGGCGTAACCGACCTGACCGACGCAAAACTGATCCAGCTCGACAGGATCGAACCAGATCCCGACCAGCCGCGACGCGACTTCGACGCAGAACGCCTCGACGAACTAGCAGCATCCATCAGCGCCGAAGGTGTGCTCCAGCCAATTGCCGTGCGCTACGTTGCCGAACGCGACATCTACATCATCCTCCACGGTGAACGTCGCTGGCGTGCATCACGACAGGCCGGCCTGGAGACGATCCCGGCGCTGGTCCGCGATGTGCCGGAAGAGCGACGTCTGCTCCAGCAATTGATGGAAAACATTGTTCGCGAAGATCTCAACGCACTCGACCGCGCCCATGCTCTACGGGCGCTCAAAGTCCGTATGAATGACGCCCCATGGGAGCAGGTCGCCGAAGCAGTCGGTATCCGTCGTAGCCGGCTGTTCCAGCTCCTGGGAACCGAGAAACTCTCGCTCGGGCTACAAGACGCGCTCCGGCAAGGCATCGTCAGCGAGAAGCAGACGAGAGCTGTGCAGTCGCTACCGGAAGCGGTGCAGGATGAACTTGCCGCCCACCTGCTCGGAGGAACATTGCTGCCGGCAGATGTCGACGCCGCCGCGCGTGCGCTCCGCGATGCCGATACGGTCGATGACGCCCGGCAGACCCTTGCTTCCTGGCAGCCGTCTACCCCGGTGGACGGGAATACAGGCAAACACATCGCCCGCACCCGAAAGCTCATCCGTAACCTGACCCGTGCGCTTGGTGAGCTTGAACCGGCCAACGCTACTGAACTCGAAGAGGACCTGGAAGAGCTTATCGGCGAGATCGACCGGCTATCCGGCTAAAGTGGAGGTACGCACATGACCGGCAGGTTGCAACCTGGAGACATTCCGGTGATGGTGCGCGCCGCTCGAATCGCCGCCGAACGACATGGCTTTGCCAATGCATGCACTGACGAAGTCGGTCGGCTCCTGCAAGTGCTCGCCGGACAGCATCCCGATCAACTCATCGGCGAAATCGGCGCTGGATATGGTGTCGGGACTGCCTGGATTGCTTCGGGATTGACACCGGGAACCCGGCTCCTGACCATCGACCATAACCCGAAAGCCGTCGAGGCAATCCGTCAGCAGTTCGGCGACCATGGTTCGATCGACGTGCTGGAGGGCGATTGGCAATTTCTCCTGCAGCATGGGCCATTCAACATGCTGTTCGTCGACGTTGCTGATGCGAAGGATGCCGGAACTGAGGATGTCATCGACGCGCTGGCAATTGGCGGGCTGGCGGTCATTGACGACCTCACACCGCTCGAGTTCCCGCAAGAACACCAGGATCCCGTCCGCGATCGTTGGCTTGACAACCCTCGGCTCCGTTCAGTCGAAATTCTGGTCACCCCGCAATCGGCCGTCATCCTCGCCACTCGCTGGCGTTGAGAGCA
>CAZRNC010000367.1:0-3387 GCA_964601285.1 uncultured Thermomicrobiales bacterium
GAGCCCCCTCGGCTCCACAAGTTTTCCGAACAACTCCGGTTAAGCGGGGTGGTACCGCGGAAGCAAAGCCTTTCGTCCCTGAGTGGACGAAGGGCTTATTGCATTTTTGAGAGAGGATCACGCTGATGGTCACGACAGCCAAACCTGCCACCAGACGCGAACGCTACAACCCACACTCGTTTGAATCGCACTGGCGCGACGAATGGGCCAAAGCGGAACTCTACAAACTCCGGGTGGACGACGACTCGAAGCCCAAGTGGTACGCCCTGACGATGTATCCCTACCCCAGCGGCGATCTCCACATCGGCCACTGGTATGCGATGGCACCCTCGGACGCCGCAGCACGCTATCGAAGGATGAAGGGATACAACGTCTTCTTCCCGATGGGGTTCGATGCCTTCGGCCTGCCGGCCGAGAACGCTGCCATCCGGCGTAACATCCACCCCTACACCTGGACGATGGCCAACATCGAGAACATGCGCCGCCAGATGCGGTCGATGGGCACGATGTTCGACTGGGACCAGGAAGTCATCACCTGCACACCGGAATACTATAAGTGGAACCAGTGGATCTTCCTGCGGATGTACGAAGAGGGGCTTGCCTACAAACGCAAGGCTCCTGTCTGGTGGTGTCCAAACGATCAGACCGTGCTGGCCAACGAACAGGTAATCGACGGCTGTTGCGAACGCTGTGGGGCCGAGGTCTATCGCCGCGAACTGGAGCAGTGGTTCTTCAAGATCACTGAATACGCCGACGAATTGCTGGATTTCAGCCAGATCGAATGGCCGGAACCGGTCCAGCACATGCAGACCAACTGGATCGGCCGTTCCGAAGGTGCACGCGTTTCATTCGCCACTGATGCCGGCGAGGCTATTGAAGTCTTCACTACCCGGCCGGACACGCTCTGGGGCGCTACCTTCATGGTGCTGGCACCGGAACATGCCCTGGTGCAATCTCTGACAACTGACGAACAACGTGCCGCGGTTGATACCTACATCACCCAGACCAGCCGGCAATCCGAGATCGAACGGCTATCAACGACTCGCGAAAAGACCGGCGTCTTCACCGGTGGCTATGCCACCAACCCGGTCAACGGCGAGCAGATTCCAATCTGGATCGGCGACTACGTGCTGGCATCGTACGGAACCGGTGCAGTGATGGCAGTGCCGGCGCACGACGAACGTGACGCAGAATTCGCCCTGAAGTACGACCTCCCGATTGTGCCGGTCATCGAGCTGCCAGCGGGTGCAACCCCACGCATCGGAGTCCATAAAGACGGCTCCGAAGTGGTGCTGCACAGTGAATACGGCACGATGATCAACTCGGGAGAGCTGACCGGCACACCGGGTGATGTCGCCGTTGAACGAACCATTGCCTGGCTGGAAGAGCGCGGCATCGGAACTGGAGAGGTCACCTACCGACTGCGTGACTGGCTGATTAGCCGCCAACGTTACTGGGGCACACCGATTCCGATCATTTATTGCGATAACTGTGGAACCGTGCCGGTTCCGTATGAAGAACTGCCGGTGGTGCTGCCGGAAGATGCCGAGTTCGCGCCAACTGGCGAATCGCCGCTGAAGACGCACCCGGCGTTCACCAGCGTTCCCTGCCCAAACTGTGGTGGCGACGCCCGCCGGGACTCCGACACGATGGATACCTTCGTCGATTCGTCCTGGTACCACTTCCGCTATCTCAGCCCGAACGAGGACAGCGCTCCATTCGACCGGGATGTAACCGAACGCTGGACCCCGGTCGACCAGTACACCGGTGGCCGCGAGCACGCCACGATGCACCTGCTCTATGCCCGCTTCTTCACCAAGGTGTTGCGCGATCTGGGGCTGGTGTCGTTCGGCGAGCCGTACAAGCGGCTGGTGAACCAGGGATTCATCCTTGGCGAAGACAACGAGAAGATGTCGAAGAGCCGCGGCAACGTTGTTGATCCGGACGATCTGGTCGAGCAACTGGGAACCGACACCGTGCGGCTGTTCCTGATGTTCATGCGGCCGTGGGACCAGGCCGGCCCGTGGGATTCCAAAGGCATCACCGGCATCAACCGCTTCCTGGAGCGCGCCTTTACCGTCGTGAATGAGACAGTCAACAACCCGGGAGACGGACCGGACACGCCGGAAGTCCGCCACTTGCAACGTGTCACCCACCAGACGATTAAGGCAGTCTCCGAAGATGCCGAGACGTTCGGCTTCAACACGATGGTTGCCCGGCTGATGGAATTCGTCAACGAGCTGATGAAGCTCAAGGACACGCCGACTGCCAACACAGCTGCCTGGAAAGACTCGATCCGGACGCTGGCATTGTTGCTGGCACCGGGAGCGCCACATGTCGCCGAAGAGCTTTGGCACCGGATGGGGTTCGCGTTCAGCATCCACAACCAGTCCTGGCCGGAATGGAACCCGGAACTGGCAGCCGACGACACGATCGAGATCGCGGTACAGGTCAACGGCAAAGTCCGCGCCCGGATCTCCCTGCCGGCCGATGCCGACCAGCAATCCGCCATTGCAACGGCAACAGCAGACGCCAACGTCGCCAGCCACCTCGATGGCAAGGCAATCGTCAAGGAGATCTACGTCCCCGGCCGGCTGGTGAATTTTGTCGTGAAGTAGGGGCGCGATGAACCACGCCTCACTCGCATCAAGCTAAAACAGGGCGGAGATTTTCAACCTGTCATCTCGACCGGAGCGAAGCGGAGTGGAGAGATCTCGTCACGGATCGTGTTGCAGTGATCGACAGCATCCGTCGAACGGGATCTACACGACATCTACCAGGTGGGATGAGATCTCTCCACTCCGCTTCGCTCCGGTCGAGATGACAAATGCAACCTGGTGCCCTTGTCAGTGAAACTCGCAGAACTTGATGCGGATGAGGCGCGATGAATCGCGCCCCTACGGTTAGGCTCCGGGGCAGTATGCCCCACAAACTTGGCCAAATTGCGCTGCTGAACTATCCTTAGGTGTTTGGGAGTCGCGTTCTTGCAAAACATGGAAAGGAAACGCAGTCGCCCATGGCAGCACAAAACTCCTTCGACATCGTCTCCAAATTCGACGCGCAGGAGATGCGCAACGCTGTCGATCAGACGATGCGCGAGGTCAGCACCCGGTACGACCTCAAGGACAGCAAAACAACCATCGATCAGGAACCGGACAAACTGGTCATCAACACATCCGACGATATGGCGCTTCGGGCCGTGCGAGACATCCTGGAGAGCAAGGCGCTCCGCCGGGAGATCTCGCTGAAGGTCTTCGACTACGAGGCTGAAGAAGAAGCCTCTGGTGGCCGCCTGCGGCAGACAGTGAAGCTGCGCCAGGGACTCAACGATGACCTGGCCAAGAAGATCTCCAAGGACATCCGCACCAGCTTCAAGAAGGTCAACTC
>CAZRNC010000368.1:0-3384 GCA_964601285.1 uncultured Thermomicrobiales bacterium
TGAAGGCGATCTTCCACTTTGTCTTCGAGACCTACCGGGATCTCCGCTTTGGCATCACGATGTCGGTGAGCGTCAGCGCCTCGATCTCGGTTGGCTTGTTCAGTATCAGCTTCAGCTTCAGTGCGTCGTTTACGTTCGAGTTCTCGATTCCGAACCCGATGGGGCCGCCACCTTGGACACTCCTGGAGTCGGTGTCCATGCCGATCGAGCGCAGCCTGCTTGACGGGACCGATAAGGGGCCAATCGTCTGGAAGCAGCCAACTGATCAACTCTGGTTTGAAAGTACTCTGCCGTGGCAAACGCTTGGTTTCTCGATGCAGGTTGTTGTGACCGGTGGGCGGAATGACGCCGGAACCGGTTCACAGACGAATGCAGTGGTGCTGTTCGCCATGGCGATGGACGATGCCCGGCGTGTCGTAACCGCCGCTACCAGATGGGCGTTGGCCAGCTATCTGAACGGCAACTTCGCTGCAAATGCGACACTGACGCTGGAACAGTTGGAAGACCTCGACAGCCGGTTGAATCCGCAGCCGGAGGCTGGCTCGGTGCTTGGCAATCCAGGCCAGTTAATCCCGTACAACGCGATCAGAAGTTTCCTGTTCACGACGTTCCCGTCCAAGGGGCGGGTAACTCCGCCAAATGGAGCAGAGCTGGCGGTCTTCCCGGCGTTTCCGGAAACGACGCTCGGGTGGGGCTTCACCGGTAGCTCCAATCCACCACGAAACCTTGATACGTACAACCGGCCGGCACCGGGCTATCTGGACGATCTGGCCGACTACTTCGATCTGTTGCGGATTGATGTGCTCGACAAGACCGACATCGTTACCGCTCGCAGCCTGCTGCAAAACGGAACGACCTCAATGGCCGAGATCATCTTCGAAGACTACTTCGAGATGGTTATCAAGGCTGGCGTAAGCCAGGTTGTCGAATGGGTGCGTGCCGATCCTGCCATGCAGCCAAATGCACAGGGCGTCTATCCGACCAAGACCGTTGAGCAAATTCATGAATTCATGAACGCCACACCTGGCCCGGAAGTGCTGATGCCGGCAGAAACCGTCGTCCGCATGGCCAACCGGTACTTTGCCCATGGCCTGCGCGTTCCGAGAACATTCCCGGGCACTTCGCCTGACTATGAAGCATTGTCAGAAACTGCCGAAGGACTCTACGCACTTACCGGTCAGCAGATTGCACTGGTCAATCCGAATGAGGACTGGACATTCACTGCAGACGTCAACCTGCCTGGAATGTCCGGGATAGATTTCGGATATACGCTCACCGAAGATGACGTCGCCCGGGAGCTTTTCTATCGCAACCCAAGCGCCAATTTCTACAACGGTTTCAACGCTCCGGCACCAATGGACCCGCTCGGGTCGGAAGATCGGATGTTTGCGTTCAGGCCGAAGGCTGGCTATGGAGCGGGCTTCCTCTATCCGCTGCCGGAAGTGATGATCACCCGGCTGATGGACCGGGCGACCGAAATGCCGTTCCCGGCGATGACTGCCTTCAACGAGGGTGGCACGGAGCTTACAATTGGTAACTCGTCCTGGGCGCTGAGTGTGCCGTTCACGGCGAAACGGGTCTACCGCTCGGTCGAGACGACCATCACTGCCACTGAAGGCGCCAACTCCCATACTTTCGATGGCATGCAGGATGAGCCAATCCCGAATGCCTATGAAATCGGTGGAACCGATGAGCGGACGCGCGAGATCATCAGTGCTTATCTGGCGGGCGGCGCCGATGCGACGGACATCAGGATGTTCTACAAGCTGGCAGGGCAGACGAGCGTGCTCCATCCGTTGCCGTTCGTCAATGCAGGCATCCAGAAGGTGAACCTCTCAACGGTCAGTGCGCCGCAAAGCACCCAGTTGCAGGAGGTCGTGCCGGCACACCCCGGCTACTCGGCTGACTTTGAAGGGCTGCAGGCCGATGCAGTTCTGGGCATCATTTGGGAGGCGAGTATCGTCAACGCCTCGGGCTACTACATGTACTTCGACGGCGGTGGGCAGGAGAGCGGCCTACCAGACACAGCGTTCGGGTCGGTTGATGGCCGGGCCGAGTTGGTGCTTTTGGTATCTATCAATGGATCAGCTGCCGGAGCAAACGTGCTTGATGTGCGGGATGCTGACTTCGAAGAGGGCGATCTTCATGCAACCGTGGCTGGTGAGCTTTCCTATGCGCCGGCGATTGCCCAGGGCGCGGTCGCGTTCGAGCTGGAACGCGACCGGCCGCCGGATACCGTGGCAGGCGACTCGGCCATTCGATACGCCAATGACCTTGCCAGGCTCTACAGTTTGCTGAGTTACCAGATCATTGATCCGGGCGGCACATCTCCATTCCGGAAGAGCATCCACGGTCTGCCGGTCGGTCCGTTGATTGATGATGACACCACCACCTGGGTCTACCGGCAAGGCATCAAGCTCTTCCGCTATCTCAAGATGCCGCCGGCCGGCGTCTCGCAGCGATACTCTGCGATCGGCGAGACTGTCACACTAGGCTTCGAGTTCCTCGATGTGTTTGGTAACCGTCTGGCATTGGCTGACGAGGCTGCAGGACTGGCGACGCTCGAACTTCCGGTGCGATACACCGACCCGCTGACGGCGATCGGCACCTGGTCGGGTATTGGGTTGGGATACTCTTTCAGCACTTCCGGCAACCTGACGGTCACGATCTCGTTCGATGCCGACGGCTTCGATGCTGATGGAGATATGGTCGCCGGGCCGCCGTCGGAAGCCAATCTGATCAACGAGTATGCGGGCCGGCGTGAGGCCGCGCTTACCAGCTACCGGCAGGTGCTCGAGCAGTTGAACGGGCCGGGTGTGAGTGTCACCTTTGGCACGACTGTCGCCCCGGGACTTGGCCGGCCGAACCAGATTGGGTCGATCCGAACATTCGTACAGCAAGCAATTTCGTTCCTCGATCCAACGGTATCCAATGCACCGGCTCCAACGGATGTCACGTTCAGCGTCAATCTGGACCCGCTGGCGCGTAACAGCCAGTCGGACGACATTTTCCCGATCCGGGTAGATGTATCGATTACGCGTGAAGATCATCTGATTGCGCGTCGTCCAAATCCTGATCCAGCCGGGGAAGATCTTTTGGCCAGCGATTTCCTGCCGGAGATTCGTGAAGCGAGAACCTGGGTCCCGGCAATCGCCGTGACCACCGCTGTCGACTATGGAACTGCACCGCCTCAATCCGATGAAGCCGCCTACGCGAACTGGCTGAACAATCGGCAATCGATGGCCTATGAGCCGTTTGCAAAGGACTTTGAACAAGCATTCAGCGAGTTCAAGGTTGCGACCGGGCTGGGCGAGGATGGTCCACATACCCTTTGGGCCGTGCGAATGTTGTCAGGCTCTGGCCTCGGATATTCCTATGGCGGCG
>CAZRNC010000369.1:0-3383 GCA_964601285.1 uncultured Thermomicrobiales bacterium
CGACCTCTGGCCGGCAACTGCCTGGACAGTCGCAGCGGTGGTTGTTGCGATGGCAACGATGTGCTGGATACCGGTCGTCCTGGCACAACCAGCCCGGCGGATCGCGATGCTGCCTTCGCTCGGAAACTACCTCGCCGGGCTGGCATTGTTTGCCGGCGTCTTCCTGCTGTTCCTGCTCTTCCGGGCGATCTATCCCGACTTCTGGCAAACGTATTACGGCGGCGAAAAGCCGTTCGAACTGGCCTATTTGCGGGCCGTTGCAACCTCGACCGAGTTCCCGCCGTACGATCCCTGGTTTGCCGATGGCGTTATCAATTACTACTACTACGGCTGGCATCTGGTGGCCTCGCTCATCCGTCTCTCCGGTATCGGGATTACTCATGGATTCCAGCTTGGAGTGGCAACGGCCGGTGCAATGCTGGTGGTCCAGGCAGTCGCGTTTGCAGGTTTGCTCAGCAGGAGCCGGCGTGGCTGGATCATGGCTGGTGTGCCGCTCTCGGGGCTGGTGGTCGCCTTTTTCGTCGTGTTTGCCGGCAATTTCGATGCGTTGCGCCAGATTCTGCAGCATGGTCCTGCCATCGTTGATTGGTTTGACTTCTGGCACAGCACCCGCGTGATTGATTATGTCATTACCGAGTTCCCCTACTTCTCGCTGATCTGGGCGGACCTGCATCCACACCTAATGAATCTCCCGCATTATGTCCTGTTGATCGTCCTGTTGACAGCAATGATTCTCGATGCCCGGCGAAACCCGGCGCAGCAGATTTCGCTGCTCTACGCCGGAACTGTTGCACTGGTGCTCGGGACGATTTCAGTAACAAATTCCTGGGACGCACCGATGGCGGTGGGCCTGACTGCCGGGGCATTCCTCTACGCCGGCGTATTGCGCGGTGGACTCTACTGGCTCATCGGGGCTGGTTATGGCGTGTTGACGGTGCTGGTCTCATTCTTCCTGTTTGCGCCGTTCTATCTCGGGTTCTACAGCGTCGTCGATGGCATCGCTCGAACGACTGATGGATCAGCACCCGGGCAGTTCCTGACCCATTGGGGCGTGTTTGTGGTCATCCTGGCAGCCCTGTTGGTCGCCGCATTGTTGCGACGATTCAGGAGTCTGACGTTCAACAGTCCAGCAATTCTCCTTCCGGCCGCGTTCGCCGGATTCGGTGGCGTCGGTGCAATAGTCGCCATCTTCCGGGGCAACCTTCCCAGTGGCTGGTTCCTGCCGATTCTGATCGCAGGGGCTGTTCTCCTCTATGCAGCCGCTGCCACCTCACGCATCGAACGGGCGCATCGCATCGTGGCGATTGTCGCGATATTGCTGGCTGCGATCACCGGGCTGCTACTGGCTGCCATGCCGGCAACGGCCATCGCCGGAATCATCCTCATCTGCGGCTTGATACCAGGCATTGCGCACTGGAAGCAGCCATACCGGGCGATTCCGTGGCTGCTGGTCGCCGCTGCCGGCGCAACAATCGCCGGGGTCGAACTGATCTATGTTGCAGATGATCTACGCAACAGTCCCTGGGAACGGATGAACACCGTCTTCAAGTTCTCGATCCAGGCATGGCTGCTGATGGCGCTGGGATTGGCAGTGCTGGCAACCCGAGCGATCCAGTGGCCCGGTCGAGGCATGACCCGGCGGAACGCTGCGCGAGCAATCATCTTGGTGGCAGTCGTCTCGGCGGGGATTGTTGGCGCTCTCTATCCACTGTTGGGTACTCCGGCCCGGCTCAGCCAGAACATGTCGAGCACGCCTGGCGGTCTAACCCTCGACGGCTATGCCTGGATGAAGACCGGTTGGATTCACAATGGAACCGGCGACGTGATGATGTTCAATGGAGATCTCGACGCGATCAAGTGGCTCAACCAACTGGAAGGGACGCCAGTGATCCTCGAAGGATCAATTGGACCGTATCGCGGCAACGGAGCGCGAATATCCAGCGCAACCGGGCTGCCGGCTGTACTGGGTTGGGATCGTCACCAGTACCAGCAACGATATGGGCCAGGAATCGCCCAGCGTATGTACGAAGTGCGTGCCATCTACAACGAAACCGATCCACTGCGAAAGCTCGAAATGCTGCGCCGCTACAACGTACGCTACGTCATCGTCGGAGATGTCGAACGTCTCTGGAACACCCCGGAGAACCCGACCCCGTATGCCAGCGCCGAAGGACTGGCCGCGTTCGACCTGTTGCTGGGCCATGGTCTCACCCTTGCGTTTACATCTGGCAACACAGCGATCTACGAGGTTGAGGACTTTCCCCGGCTGCCGTCGGCGGTTCAACCGTGAACGATCCGGAAGCAATTGTTCGCTGGCTGGCGGTCGTCACTGCCGTCGGCATTGCCTTTGCTCCGGTTGTCCTCTGGCTCGCTCGTGGACTCGACAGTGCCGCAACGGCACTGGTCCGCCCGCTCGGACTCGTACTGCTCACGGCGATCGTCTGGTGGCCAGCGGCGGCACTTGGGCTACCCTTTACACGGCTCTGGTTAGCTATCGCGATCCTTTTGGTCGCGCTTGCCGGCTGGACATTGATGCTCCGGGCGGGATCACTGATCCCGTGGCGCGAGACGGCAGTGTTCGAAGCAGTCTGGTTCGCGCTGTTCCTCGGGTACGCACTGTTTCGCTCGTACAACCCGCACATCATGAACACTGAAAAACCGATGGAGATTGCGTTCCTCAACTCAATTGTCCGCTCACCAGACGTTCCGGCACCGGATCCATGGTTCGCCGGCGAGACGATCAATTACTACTATTTCGGTTACCAATTGGTTGGCGGCATCGCCAAACTCTCCGGAGTCCCGACAGAGATTGCGTTCAACCTTGCGCTGGCAACGCTCTTTGCCTCCGCCGGCACGATCGCTGCCGCACTCGGATACAGGATCGCTGTGAAAGCCGGGCTTCACCACCGCTGGATGCAGGCCGGCGTTGCGTTGGCGTCAACCTTCTTCCTGCTGCTGGCCGGCAACCTCGAGACTGCCCGGCGGATGCTGGTTGAGCGAGACGGGTTGTTTGAAACCACATTCTGGTATCAAGGTGTCGGCTGGCGAGCGTCCAGAATCATCGTCGACCATGGTGTCCATGGGGATCCAAATCCTCGCGAAACGATCAACGAGTTCCCGGCGTTCTCGTTCATCCTCGGCGATCTCCATCCGCATGTCCTGACCTATCCGCTGCTGCTGGCCATCGTGGCCCTTGCAGCCGGGTTCATGCTCCGGCCGGAAACGATCACACTCCCCCGGATAGCGATCACAGGCGGGCTGGTCGGGTTGCTCTATGTCTCCAACAGTTGGGATGCGCCGCTCGGGATGCTGCTCCTGGCGATTGCCGTTGTGTCGGCAACAGGCATTCGAAACAGGCTAACCTGGATTCGCATTGGAGGAGC
>CAZRNC010000370.1:0-3374 GCA_964601285.1 uncultured Thermomicrobiales bacterium
CAATTGCAGTTTGGAGCCCACACCAGTGAATCTCGCCTAACTTGATGCGAATGGGCGCATGGCAAGACGCCCCTACACCATCACACGAAACAGCCCCGGCATCTCTCGATGCCGGGGCTGTTCATTTCGATCTATCGAATGTCCTCTACGAACACCCCAGACTGTTGCCGCAGTTGAGGCACTTGTAGCAAGCACCGTTGCGGATCGTCAGGTGGCCGCAGACGTCGCAGAGCGGGGCGTCGCCCATCATGCCGGAGAGCTGGGCGCTGACTCCGCCATCGTTGTAGGCCATCGCCTGGGGAGCCTGTTCCACTTCCGGTGGTGGCGCACTCACCGGTGCGGCGACCGCGACCACTTCCAGTTCGCGATGGCTGTGGGAACCATGGCCGTTGCCATTCCCGTTTCCGTTCGTATGACCGTTCCCGTTGCCATTCTTGGCCCGGATTTCCTCACCAACCCGGTCGACCGGGCTGAGGGCGAGGTTGATCTCGTCCGTCGGCGGCACCTGCACCAGATCGGTTCGGCCCTGGTATTCCAGCGCCAGCACCCGGAAGACGTAGTCGATGATCGAAGTCGCGATCTTGATGTTCGGGTGTCCATCGACCATACCCTGCGGCTCGAAGCGGGTGAAGGTGAAGGTATCGATGAACTCTTCCAGCGGCACGCCATACTGCAGGCCCTTGGAAACCGAGATCGCAAAGGCGTTCATCAGCGAGCGCATCGTTGCGCCTTCCTTGTGAAGGTCAACGAAGATTTCGGCCAGCTGGCCATCCTCATACTCACCGGTTCGCAGGTAGATTTTGTGACCGGCCACCCGCGCTTCCTGGGTGAAACCGCGTCGCTTGGCCGGCGGCGGACGCCGCACCGGCTGGAACGCAACAACCTCGGACGGCTTCGGCTCGGCCGCGGCGACAGCCGCCGGAACCGGCTCGGCAACGACGTCTTCGGACTCTTCCTCTTCCTTGGCGTCGCTCTTCGACGACAACGGCTGGGAGAGCTTCGAGCCATCGCGATAGAGTGCGACCGCCTTCAGGCAGAGCCGGTGAGATTCCATGTAGGCCTGTTCGATATCCTCGACCGTGGCCTCGTTCGGCATGTTGATCGTCTTGGAGATCGCACCAGACAGGAACGGCTGGGCCGCGGCCATCATCCGGACATGACCCATGTAATGGATGAAGCGCTGACCCTTCTTGCCGCAGCGGTTGGCGCAATCGAAGACCGGCAGATGCTCCGGCAGCAGGTGCGGAGCGCCCTCGATCGTCTGGGTGCCGCAGATCACCTCGTTGGCTTCGTCGATCTGGGCGCGGCTGAAGCCAATCGCCCGCAGCAGGTCGAAGCCCGGCTGGTTCCACTGTTCCGGGGTCAGCCCCATCCGGCGCAGCGCATCCTCGCCCAGCGCCCAGACATTGAAGGCGAACGGCAGCTCGAAAATACCCACCAGCGAGGACTCGACCTTGGCCAGGTCGTCCTCGTTCAGCCCCTTGGCCAGCAACGACTCGCGGTTGATGTGCGGCGCACCCTCGAGCGTCAGCGACCCTAGCACGTAGCGGATGATGTCACGAATCTGCGCCTCGTCGTAGTTGAGATTGCGCAGCGCCGGCTCGATCGACTGGTTGGCAATCTTGAAATAGCCACCACCAGACAGCTTCTTGAACTTCACCAGCGCGAAGTCCGGCTCGACACCGGTCGTGTCGCAGTCCATCAGCAGACCGATGGTGCCGGTTGGCGCCAGCAGCGTGGTTTGGGCGTTGCGATAGCCATGGGCCTCGCCCATCTCGACGGCACGATCCCAGGAGTTGCGGGCAGCCGCCAGCAGATCGTCCGGGCAGAACTCCGGATTGATGCCAACCGGAACCACGCTCAGCGACTCATATTCATGCGACGGCGCGTTGTATGCTGCCCGGCGATGGTTGCGCATCACCCGGAGCATCGCATCGCGGTTCGGCTCGAAGCCGGGGAACGCGCCAAGCTCACGGGCCATCTCGGCCGAGGTTGCATAGGACTCGCCGGTGAGGATCGCGGTGATCGCGCCGGCAATCGCCCGGCCCTCGTTGGAGTCGTAGGCCAGACCCAGGTTCATCAGCAGCGAACCAAGATTGGCATAGCCAAGGCCCAGCGTGCGGTAGCGATAGGATTCCAGCGCAATCTCCGGGCTTGGGAACTGGGCCATCAGCACGCTGGTTTCCAGCACCACTGTCCAAAGCCGGGTGGCGTGCAGGTATTCATCGATCTTGAAGTGCTTGGCCTCGAAATCGAAGAACTTCATCAGGTTCAACGACGCCAGGTTGCAGGCCGTATCATCGAGGAACATGTATTCCGAACACGGGTTGCTGGCGTTGATCCGACCGCCGGCCGGGCTGGTGTGCCAGTCGTTGATGATCGTGTCGTATTGCACACCCGGATCGGCGCAAGCCCAGGCCGCCTCGGCGATCTGGTTCCAGATATCGCGAGCCTTGACCGTGCGAGCCACCCGGCCATCGGTGCGCCAGGTAAGATCCCAGTCGGCATCGTTCTTGACCGCGTCGATGAACTCCTGCGTCATCCGGATTGAGTTGTTCGAGTTCTGGCCGGAGACCGTCTCGTAGGCTTCGCCGTTGAAATCGCTCGAGTAGCCAGCCTCAATCAGCGCGGCAACCTTGCGCTCTTCCATCACCTTCCAGTTAATGAAGGTCTCGATGTCCGGGTGATCAGCATCGAGCACAACCATCTTGGCGGCGCGGCGAGTCGTGCCACCGCTCTTGATCGCGCCGGCGGCCCGGTCGAACACTTTCAGGAAGCTCATCAGGCCAGACGACGTGCCACCGCCGGAGAGCGGTTCGCCCTCTGCGCGCAGCCGGGAGAAATTCGACCCGGTGCCGGAGCCATACTTGAAAATCCGGGCTTCCCGTGTCAGCAAGTCAAAGATTCCGCCCTCACCGACCAGATCATCATCGACAGACTGGATGAAACAGGCGTGCGGAGTCGGCCGTGAGTAAGCATCGGCCGAGCGGGAGAGCACCCCGGTATAGGGATCGACGTAGGTGTGACCCTGGCTTGGCCCGGTGATGCCATACGCCCAGTTGAGCCCGGTGTTGAACCACTGCGGCGAGTTCGGCGCGGCCATCTGGTTGGCCAGCATGTATTTCAGTTCATCTTCAAACGCCTGGGCATCTTCGGTAGAGGCGAAATAGCGATGCTCCTCAGCCCACCAGCGCCAGGTGCCGACCAGCCGGTTGAAGACCTGCTTGGCCGAACGTTCCGGCCCGAGCACCGGGTTGCCGGCCTCGTCCAGAATCGGGTTGCCACTGGCATCCACCTGCGGCACGCCAGCCTTGCGGAAATATTTGGAAACCATAATGTCGGTTGCGACCTGTGACCAGGCAGCCGGAATCTCG
>CAZRNC010000371.1:0-3374 GCA_964601285.1 uncultured Thermomicrobiales bacterium
GCCTGGATGGGGGTGTTGTCATACGCATGCCGAGGCAGGATTTCGCCGTTGTATTCGATAGCGATCATCCGTCGCACCAGCCCACGCTGGTCAACCAGTTCTCCAAGTGTCAGCCCGGCATCAACGTCAACGGGCGATCCATTTAGGGATATCGTTACCTGGTTTGCGGTATCTTGCGACATTTGCAGACCTCTCATTGATTCGTTCCAGTAGTTCAGCGGCTCTTGCTCCGGGTTCGTCAGCAAGCAGAAGTTCCCGGCCAAAGGCAGCGCCCCATACTCCGGCTTCCATCACCTCGTCGATTCGTTCGAGCGTGATTCCACCGATTGCGATTACCGGCACTGTGACGGACATGCAGAGTTCATTCAGCCACTCAAGACCACGGCCAGGCTCGCCCTGTTTGCTTTCGGTTTCAAACACGTGACCGGCGAACAGGAAGTCTGCGCCGTCAACAACAGCCTGTCTCGCACCGGCGACATCATGTACCGAACGGCCGATCAGCTTTGAAGTGCCCACCAGTCTGCGTACTGCCTGCGGTGGAAGCGATCGCTCACCTAGCTGAACGCCATTTGCATTGACAGCAAGGGCAACGTCCACCCGATCGTTCACGATGACCTGAGATGATGTGGAAAGCAACCCCAGCTTTAGATGGCGGGCAACGTCAAATACATCCCCACCCTGTGTCGCCGGCATCCGGACATGGACGGCACACTCAGCGGACTTCGCCACTTCGGTACCGATCTTGATGAAATCGTCCGGGGACACGACATCATGCAACGGACCAACCAAATGCAATCTTGGAAGTGTTCTCATCCCAACTCCTCTACAAGCTCGCTTGCTGCAGTGGCCGGATCATCGGCAAAGAACACCGCGCCGACCAGGGCAACGCCGACCGCTCCGGCATCGACAACCGATTTTGCCCGATTGATATCGATTCCACCAATCCCGATGACCGGCACATTGCTGGCCGATACCAGCGACCTGAATTGCTCCAGCCCGAGAGCGGGCCCGGCGTCGTCCTTCGTAACGCTGCCAAACACCGGGCCGATACCCAGATAGTCTGCGCCGTCCCGCTCGGCCCGGATGCGGTCCTCTGGAGATTCCGGCGAGTAGCCGATCACTGCGCTTGCCGGCAGCAACTGCCTGGCAACGCTCACTGGCAGGTCATCTACACCCAGGTGGACCCCATCGGCCCGCGATGCAAGCGCAATATCCACCCGGTCATTGACAATGAACATGGTTCCTTTGCCGGCGGTTAGCGACCGCAACCGGTTGGCGGCCACAAGCAACTCACCATCGCTCCAACCCTTAGCTCGCAATTGCACGGTGGTGATCCCGCCGGCAATTGCTGCCTCGCAAATAGAGACCAGGCGCTCAACCGAATCCGCCCTCGAATCAGTCACCAGGTAGGCTCGCAGGCTGGCAACATCCAGGTTCATCGCACGATCCCGGTCGTCGGACTACTTGCCGAAGCGTAGTCCCGCTTCGCCATCCGCCCTGCCAGGTGAGCGATCCTGCCCGCTTCGACGCCGAGCGCCATGGCTCGTGCCATCGCTGCCGGGTCATCGGCCAGGGCAATCGCAGAGTTCACCAGGCAGGCATCCGCGCCGAGTTCCATCGCCAGGGTAGCGTCGCTAGGTGCTCCGATACCGGCGTCAACCACGACCGGAACCGACGATTGCTCGATAATGATTTTGATCCGGTCGAAGTGGACCAGCCCTTTGCCCGAGCCAATTGGTGCAGCCAGCGGCATTACGGTGGCACAGCCTGCTTCTTCCAGCTTCGCTGCCAGGATCGGGTCATCCTGGATATACGGGAGCACCGTGAAACCCTCATCGACCAGAGTTCTGGCCGCCTCAAGCGTGCCAACCGGGTCCGGCAAGAGATACTTCGGATCGGGAATTACTTCGAGTTTGATCCAGTCAGACAGGCCCATTGAACGAGCCAGCCGTGCGATGCGAATCGCCTCATCTGCAGTCGCGCACCCAGCGGTGTTTGGCAAAATCTGGTATTTCGACCAGTCAACGTTTTCGAGAACACTCCTGCTGGCCGGATCATCAAAGTCGATCCGGCGCAGGGCAACGGTGATGATCTGGGTTCCGGACGCTTCGAACGCCGCAATCATCTCGTCGTGCGTCCGGTACTTGCCGGTACCGAGCATCAGCCGTGAACTGAACTCCTTGCCGCCGATCACCAGCGGCTTGTCTGTCGTTGAGACGGTTGTCGTCATCCGTCACTTCCTTCCATACATGCGTGCAAACGGTGAAAATGGTTGATCGGTGAGTGCCCTTTGCCGACCACGTAGCCATGCTTGATCCCGCTGGCGACGAACGCCTTTGCCTGCCGCACTGCTTCCAGCAACGGCAGGCCCTTTGCCAGGCCGGCAGCAGTCGCGGCCGAGAGACTACATCCGGTCCCGTGGGTGCAGGTCGATTCGATATGCTCGCCGAACAGCCAGACCTCTTCGTTTTGGTCCATGAACAGATCGTTGGCATCACCGATCCGGTGACCACCCTTGATCAGCACAGCATTCGCCCCACGCTCCAGCAAGCGCATACCAGCCCGGCGCATATCTTCTGAAGTCTGAATCTCAATACCGCTTAGCGCCTCGGCCTCGCGCAGATTTGGAGTTGTAAGAATCGAACGTGGCACCAGGTCGTCGCGCAGCGCTTCAAACGCATCATCGGTCAGCAATCGTGCGCCGGTTGAGGTAAACGCCACCGGGTCGACAACTACCGGCAGATCACCGAGTTTGTCGATTGTCTCGCAGACCGCCAGGACGATTTCGGTATTGGCCAGCATGCCGGTCTTGGCAGCGAGCGGGTGGATGTCGTCGTAGACTGCCATGATCTGGCTGGCGACCATTTCAGCCGGAAGGATATGGACATCCCGGACTTCATATGTATTTTGAGCAGTGATGGCGGTAATCGCGCTGGTTCCAAAGACGCCGAGTGCGGCGAATGTCTTGAGGTCCGCCTGAATGCCGGCTCCTCCCCCGGAATCCGACCCGGCAATCGTCATGGCTGGTGGCCATGGTTGTGTAGTCACCTCGACCTCCCTCTGCAATCGACGGCATGACTGCCGTGGCCAGGGATGCCGGGTCCTTGGGCCTCAAAACACCTGAACTCTGAAAATAAAAGCGCCGTCAGCCTGATATCAGGCGACGGCGCAGAGTTCACGCGTCCTTCGGTGCCGTCCCTTCGCTGGAATAACCCAGATCAGGTTCGGAGGGTCAGTGGAAGCAAGTCCACAATCTCAGCGCATCCCGCGCACCCCTGGCATCCGTCAGCTTCAAGTGTAGCAGGTCCGGGTTGGACCGGACCTGCTACATTCGTGCGGTCTGGCTACCCAAACACCTCGATAATCGAGTCCTG
>CAZRNC010000372.1:0-3363 GCA_964601285.1 uncultured Thermomicrobiales bacterium
CGAAACAGCATGACACGATACGCTAGTCAGACTACTGAGTACTGGACCACAGGGATTCTGTCGTTACCAATAGACGTAGCCGCGCAATTCATTGCGCCTGCCCAACGCCCCGATGATCAAACAAGGGCGCAATAAATTGCGCGGCTACGTCTATGAGACATGGTGGCAAATCCCCTGTGGGCTAGTACTGAGGATGACAGTCTAGACGCATATCTCTCCGCGGAAGTACGACGATCCAGAAAAGGGCGAAGGGCGGCCGGCAGATCGCGTACACTGCCTCAAACTCGGGATCAACGCGACACAGGAGAAGAGGGTTCTGGTGTTTGACTACATCATCGTCGGTGCCGGCTCATCCGGGGCAACGCTTGCCAGCAGGCTGACCGAAGACCCGAGGATTTCGGTGCTGTTGCTGGAAGCCGGGCCGGACTTCCGGAGCGACGAAGCGCCAGACGAGATGCGCATTCCAAACCCGGCACTACTGCTGCATGACATGCAATTCTCGCAGTATCAATGGCCCGAATTGCAGGCCATCCACGCCGAGGGGCGCTCGCCACAGCGCTATTGGCGCGGTCGAGGAGTGGGAGGTAGCTCTGCGGTCAACGGCCAGATCGCCATTCGCGGACTCCTGGAAGACTACGACGGCTGGGCAGAGCAGGGCTGCGACGGCTGGTCGGGCGAGGAGCTGCTGCCATACTTCAACAAACTGGAAGACGACCAGGATTTCGGTGATGCCCCCTACCATGGCCGGGGCGGACCGATTCCGATCTACCGCGCACCGGTCGATACCTGGGAATCGGTCGATCTCGCCCTGAAAGAAGCTGCTCCGGACCTGGGTTACGGCTGGGAGCCGGACCACAATGCCCCCTATGGCAGCGGAGTCTCACCGCTGGCAATCAACAGCCGTGAGTTCAAACGGATATCGGTCAACGATGCCTATCTGGAGCCGGCCCGCGAGCGCCCCAACCTGACCATTCGTGGCGATGCCCAGGTCGAGCGGGTGCTGCTCGATGGCAACCGGGCAACCGGCGTCCGGGTTCGGATCGCTGATGAGTGGCTGGAGTTTCACGCCGGCGAGGTCATCCTCTCGTCCGGGTCAATCTATACCCCGCCGATCCTGATGCGCTCCGGTATCGGGCCGGCCGATAATCTCAACGAACTTGGCATCCCGGTCGTCCGGGAACTGCCAGTTGGCCACAACCTGGTCGACCATCCGATTGTCGGGCTTGGGCTGCACCTGACGCCGGAAGCGCAGTGCAGCAGCCCACAAGCGCGGCATATCAACGCCATTCTCCGGTACAGCTCGGACCTCGCCGGCGCGGGTCGCAACGATATGGCTTTCTTCGTGTTGAACCTGACTGGTCCGTCGGAGGAGGCACGCGAGATGGGGTACATCGGCGTCACCGCGATGCAGACGTTCTCCAAAGGACGCCTGCAGCTCACCAGTCCGGATATCGACGCGGAGCCGCTACTCGAGTTCCGGATGCTTTCGGACGAGCGCGACCTGGTCCGGATGCGCGACGGAGCCAGGCGCCTGTTCGAATTCGGCAACCACCCTGCTTTCCGGAAAATCAGCACATCGATCGATATGGGCGGGCGAGGATTTGCCCAGACGACCGACTGGTCTGGCAAGGCGATGGATTTCATCAACAACCAGGAAGAACTCGACCAGTGGATGATTGATGTCGTCGCCGATACCCAGCATGGCGTCGGCACCTGCCGGATGGGCAGCGCCGGCGATCCCGGAGCGGTTGTCGATCCGTCTTGCCGGGTGATCGGAATTGACGGGCTGCGGGTGATCGATGGCTCGATCATGCCAGAGGTCCCGCGGGCCAACACGCATCTGACCTGCGTCATGATCGGTGAGGTCATGGCCGACCGGCTGCGCCGTACGCGCTAGAGCCAAGGGAGCAGACCATGGCACTCGGTGTTGCTGTCTGGGCAGTGCTGGCGTTCGCATTCTTCCCAATTGCAGCAGCAGTCATTCTGGCAATCGTCGTGGCTCGGCGACGATCCAGGGACGGCCAGTAACCGTTCCGGATCACGAACTGCTGGGGAGATGCTGTTCAACTCCTTATGGAGCGGTAACAGTCTGCTCATATGCGGGCGCCATACTGAGATCAAGCCCGGTACACGGTGCAATCTACCGGGCGGCACACTGCCCAGCATCCCACCTCTTCTCCTCACCTCTGGGAGCCGCGGTGACCACCCCTGGCCCTGTTCACTGCGGCTCCCACCTTTTCAACTTCCGGTAAGATCGCCACCGGAGGTAATTGTGACCACAACAACTGATCCGCAAGACGAACTGTTCGACATCCTCGATGGAGAAGGAAACCCGACCGGTGTCGCCAAACCGCGTGGCGAGGTACACCGCGACGGCGACTGGCATCGCGGTCTGCATATCTGGGTGTATGGATTCGAGCCGGACGGTACGCCGTTCATGCTCTTTCAGCGCCGCTCAATGACCAAGGACACCTGGCCGGGCAAGCTGGATGTGGCAGTTGGCGGCCACTATCGCACCGGTGAAACGCTGACCGAGACGCTCCGCGAAGCCGAAGAGGAGATCGGGCTGACCGCAAGCGTTGAAGACCTCGTTCCGCTCGGAACCCGGTTCATTGAGGACTTCGGCCCAACATTCATCGACCGCGAGATGGATGATGCGTTCGCCCTGCGTTCCGACCAACCATTGGCTGCCTACGTTCAGCACCCGGAAGAGGTTGACGGCGTTGTCAGCATCCGCCTGTCAGATCTCAAGCAGTTGTTTGCCGGCGAGTGCGAACGTGTTCCCGGGAACGAGGTCCGCCGCGACGGTACGACCCTGACAGTCAACCTGGCCGTCGACGACTTCGCCAGCGACCGTGCCATCTACCGGGATGCGGTCGTCTCCGGAATCGAACTCCTCACCACCGGTGAGAAACCGTTCCCGTTCCTGATCCGTGAAAGCAGTGGCGACAGGTAGGGGGCAGCTCCCCGCAGGGGTAGGGGCGCATGGCAATGCGTCCGCCGTTGGACACCTGCAACGTTCAACCAGGAACCAACCCGCCTGGCTTGTCATCCTGAGCGCAGCCGAAGGATCTCTTTCCAGCCAGCGTGGTGACAGACCACGAACGTTATCCCACAGCACCACTGGAGAACCAATCGTCGCATGGAAAGAGATCCTTCGGCTACGCTCAGGATGACACATAAGACGGCAGGTACAAGACAAAGCCGGCTGGCGTTGCAGGCGGACGCATTGCAATGCGCCCCTACCCCTTCGGGGGAAAGAGAAACGGGGCGCAACGAGTTGCGCCCCGTGAAGAGTTTGCCGTGAGCAGCCTCGCTAGAACTCCGTCACCACCGGGAGGACCATCGGGCGGAGTTTGGCGC
>CAZRNC010000373.1:0-3359 GCA_964601285.1 uncultured Thermomicrobiales bacterium
AGGCAACCAGTTGGAACCGTTACGACTCTTCCCACGACACGAACAACCCGTAGCGCCGGTCGAAGAACCGTTATCCGGCAAGTCCTATCTTGTCTGGACCATCGGCTGCCAAATGAACGAAGCCGAGTCGGCCAAGGTCGAGGCGATGCTCGCCCAGGTCGGTTATTCCAGGACTGAACAGGAAGATCAGGCCGATGTCATCGTCCTGAACTCCTGCGTCGTGCGTCAGGCCGCCGAGGATAAGGTCGCCGGCAAGATCGGTTCGCTGGTCCGGGCCAAGCGCAACAAACCGGATCTGAAGATCGCTGTCACTGGTTGCATGGTCACCGGACAGGAGAAGTCACTCCGCGAGCGCTTCCCGCATGTCGACCTCTTCTTTGACCCATCCGACTTCGAAAAGCTGGAATCGATCGTGCCAGAACTGGCAGAGGCCGATAGCGACCTTGCCGAGCTACCCCACTTCTACCAGCCAATCGCCAGCGACTACCGTGTAACAGCCCATGTTCCGATCATCTACGGCTGCAATTTCGTCTGCTCCTACTGCATCGTGCCCTACCGGCGCGGCAGGGAGGTCAGCCGGCCGTTTGACGAAATCGTGGATGAAGTCACCCGTCTTGGCGCGAGCGGCGTCAAGGAAGTGACCCTGCTTGGCCAAACGGTCAATGCCTACGGGCACGACCTGCCGGATGGCCGTGACCTTGCTGACCTGCTGGAAGCAGTCAACGATGTACCCGGCATCCAGCGCGTTCGCTTCCTCACGTCGCACCCGAAATACTTTTCAGACAAGCTCATCCACGCCATCGCCGATCTTCCAAAGCTCTGTGAGCATGTCAATTTGCCAGTGCAGGCCGGCGACAACGAGATTCTGCGCCGGATGCGGCGTACCTATACCCACGAGCACTACCGCGACCGCATTGAAATGATCCGGGCGACGATTCCAAACACCACACTGGCAACCGACATCATCGTCGGTTTCCCCGGAGAGACCGACGAGCAGTTCGCAAATACGATGCGCCTGCTGGAGGACATCCGGTTCGACAAAGTCCACGTTGCCATGTATTCTCCGCGACCGGGAACGCTTTCTTCTCGCTGGGAAGATGACATTCCGCACACGGTCAAGCACGCACGGCATCAGGAGATTGAACGGCTGCAGGAAAAAGTCAGCCTGCAGTATCACCAGGAACGGGTTGGCACTCGCGAAGAGATCCTGGTTGATGGATTCGCCAAGGGCCGATGGCGAGGCCGTACTCGCGGTAACACGCTGGTCTTCTTCGATGCAACCGGCGACTGGCTTGGCCAGACCGTCGATGTTGAAATTACCAGCGCAACGACCTGGTATCTGCTTGGCGAACCGGTCGCGGTCGCAGCACTCGTCTAGAGATTAGTCAACAATCATTCGTTCTGTAGCACCGAGGAGAACACGCATTGTCTATTTCCGGAACAGACACCCGCAGCAAGGCCAGGCGCGAGAAGTCAGCGCTGGCTCGAAACCTGGCGCTTGATGGCAAGTGGAAAGAAGCGATCGAAGTAAATCAGAGCCTGCTTGAGGAGTCGCAGCGTGATGTCGACGCCTACAACCGGCTCGGCAAGGCCTATTTCGAGTTGCGTCGCTACCGATCAGCCTATGAGGCCTACTCGAGCGCCTTCGAGATTGATCCCGCAAACATCATCAGCCGTCGCAACCTGGAACGCCTCGAACCGCTGCGTGATGTTGAGGAAGAAGACGATGACATCGGCTCCCGCCCGCCAGCACGGTTCAACATCTTCATCGAAGAGGCTGGCAAGACATTCGTCGACGAGGTTGTAGAACCAGCGCCATCCCTCGTGCTGATGACACTCTCCAGCGGCGAGCAGTTGGACATGGTCATTGAAGATGATTCGATCAGCCTGGTCGATGACAAAGGCGAATACATCGGTAAGCTCGAGCCACGCATCGCCCGCCGGCTGATTAAGCTGCTGGAAATCGGGAACGAGTATTTCGTCTATGTCACCGCCAATGCCGGAGACAGCGTCCGGGTGATCATTCGAGAAATGAGCCGTTCGGCCGAGATGGGCGATCGACTCTCCTTCCCGCACCAGGGCAAGGTTGCCGTCCCGCGCTCGTTCCTGCGGGATAGCCGGCTCTTCCGGAGCGACGAGGCCAGCCTGTTGATTGATGATGAAGAGATGGACGACGTCGACGACGAAGAGACCTTCGATGCTACCGATGCAGAAGACCTCGACGACGACGACACGGAATTCATCGAGGAAACCACCGTTGCGACCGCCGATGACGAAGAAGACGACATCTAGTTCCAGGTAATCCTGCAATGCAAAAGACCCCGCCCGGCGTTGCCGGGCGGGGTCTTTTGTAGCCAGATACCTGTGCGTTACCGGAGCACAAACGTCGCCACGACCAGCAACGCGGTGATAATGGCCATCACAATCAACAGTCTGATCAGATCCGACCGGATTACCGTGAACTCATCATCCCGGCTCAGTTCATAGGTGTGTTCGAATTGCTGGCGAGGAGCGACTGCTACAGCAGCGGTGGCATCACCGTCCTGGGACGCACCAACCCGCTTGCGCTCATCGGCACGACGCGCTTCGTACGCCTGAAGTTCTGCCCGGGTTAACTGGCTCCGGTTGCGTTGTTTGCGTGCTGTCTTCTTTGCCATCGTCCATCATCCAGAGTTAGATCAGATAGGAAGCCGAGTATACCGCGGAGGATCAATCGGGTGGTTCATGTTCAAAGACGATCAGGTCGTCACCACGGGTAATCTCCCACGAGACGGCCGCGCTGCCACCGCGGACCGCCAGTTCCAACCCGCCATGACTACCCCAGAGTGCCAGCGTCTTGCCCATCGGCACGTCGCTATAGGTCGAGTGAATCCCGCGCACCGTGACATCCTTGCTGCGGACATACACATTGCTGACATCGAACGGAAGTTCACGCCGGGTCAGCAACGTGCGGCAGTTTCCAAACCGGTCTACCGAAACGACAGGTGCCCGGAACAAGCCGCGCTGATCCTCAGCCGGCTCCCAAGGGAGCCTGACAATCGATGCTGTGCTGATTTCGCTACCAAGGTCAACAAGGTCAACCTGGCCGGCAGCGAGCAATCCGGCAACCGGCGCAAAAATGTCTCGACCGTGGAACGTCGACGAAACGTCCGCACGAAAGAGTTCGGGGCGATCCAGCACGACGGCTCGATCCGGTGGAACATTGGCCATCAACAGCGTCAGGAGACCATTGTCCGGGGTGATGAAATAGTGGCCACCAGCCTCGACGACAATGGCACGCCGTTCGCTGCCAACACCCGGATCAACGACGATCATATGGATGGTGCCGGCCGGAAAGGTCGACCAGACTGTTGCCAGTT
>CAZRNC010000374.1:0-3356 GCA_964601285.1 uncultured Thermomicrobiales bacterium
CAGACGAGCTTCGCAAGGAACTCGCCGATGGTGCAGAAGTAGACGACATTTTGCCGGAGGCCCTCGCAGCCGCCCGCGAGACCGCATGGCGCGTTCTGAAAATACGCCCTTACGACGTACAGATCATGGGTGCTGTCGTCCTCCACCAGGGCAAGGTTGCCGAGATGAAGACTGGTGAAGGTAAAACGCTCACCGCAGCGCTGGCAATGTATCTCAACGCGCTCGAAGGAAAGGGCGCTCATCTCATCACCACCAATGACTATCTCGTGAGGCGTGACACGCAGTGGATGGGCCAAATCTACAATGCGCTCGGGCTGACGGTCGGCTGTATCCAGCACGACCAGGCGTTCATGTTCGACTCGCAATATGAACTGGATGATGATCGCACCCGCTACTTGCGCCCTTGCACACGAGCAGAAGCCTATGGCGCCGACATCACCTACGGAACCAACAATGAGTTCGGCTTCGACTATCTCCGCGACAACATGTCGCCGGATATCAGCATGTGCGTCCAGCGCGAGCTTCACTACGCCATTGTTGACGAGGTAGACAACATCCTGATCGACGAGGCTCGAACTCCGCTCATCATTTCTGGTCAGGCGGATGAAGAGGTTGACCGCTACTCCCAGTTCTCCCAGGTTGTCCGCCAGTTGCGGCTCAACACCCATTACGACGTTGATCTCAAACGCCGCTCGGTCACGTTGAACGAAGCCGGCATCGACCGGGTTGAAGCGATCCTCGGCATCGGCGAAGGCGAAAGCCTCTACGATGAGCGCTATCAGGATCACACCCACTTCGTCGAGCAGGCGCTCAAGGCACAGGCACTCTTCAAGCGCGACAAGGACTACATCGTCAACGACGGCGAAGTGGTCATCATCGACGAATTCACCGGCCGGCAGATGTCTGGCCGTCGGTTCTCGGAAGGTCTCCACCAGGCAATCGAAGCCAAGGAAGGCGTCCGGGTCCAGCGCGATACGGTCACTGAAGCAACGATCACCTTCCAGAACTATTTCCGGCTCTATGACAAACTCGCCGGTATGACCGGTACTGCCGAAACCGAGGCCGAAGAGTTCCATATGATCTACGGCCTGGATGTTGTTGCGATCCCGACCAATATGGACATGATTCGCGAGGATTACGGCGACCAGATCTACAAAACCGAAGTCAGCAAGTTCAATGCCGTCGTTGACGAGATTAACGAAATGACCCGTGCCGGCCGGCCCGTGCTTGTCGGCACAACCTCTATTGAAACGTCGGAATATCTCTCATCGCTCCTGAATCGTCAGGGTATCCACCACGAAGTGCTGAATGCCAAGCATCACGAGCGAGAGGCCGAAATCATCAAGGATGCCGGCCAGGCTGGCGCCGTTACCATCGCGACCAACATGGCCGGTCGCGGTACCGATATCGTCCTCGGCGAAGGTGTCAAGGAAGCCGGTGGTCTCCATATTGTCGGCACCGAGCGGCACGAATCCCGCCGTATCGACAACCAGCTCCGTGGTCGAGCCGGACGCCAGGGTGACCCCGGCAGCAGCCGCTTCTACCTGTCACTCGAAGATGACCTGATGCGCCGGTTCGCGTCCGAACGCATTGCCAGTCTGATGGGACGTCTTGGCATCGAGGATGACCAGCCAATTGAACACGGCATCATCTCCAAGACAATCGAAGGCGCCCAGACCAAGGTTGAAGGTCACAACTTCGACATCCGGAAGCACGTCGTTGAGTATGACGACGTGATGAACCGGCAACGTGAGGTTATCTACGCAAATCGCCGGCGTGCGCTCATCGGCGAAAACCTGCGCGAGCGTGTGCAGGACATGATTGACAGCCAGATCGAGCTAACGGTCGCCGCCAACTGGCCGGAGACTGACCGGGAAGAACCAGACCTGGACGAGATTATCCGCGCCTACAAGGCGATCGTGCCACAGAGCAAGCTCGAAACGGCCGATATCGCCGGCAAGCTCGCGGATGAAGTCGAAGACATTCTCTCCCACGATGCAGAGCAGGTCTACGACCGTAAGGAGCAGGAAATTGGCTCCGACTGGATGCGGAAGATCGAACGCGCCGTCATCCTCAGCGTCACCGACAAGCTCTGGCGCCGGCACCTGACCTGGATGGACGATATGCGTCAGGGAGTGGGACTCCAGGCCTACGCCCAGCGCGACCCGCTGGTGGCCTACAAGACCAACGGTTTCGAAATGTTCGAAACGCTGCTCAAGAACATTGAATATGACGTCGCCCACCAGATCTACGGCGTCTCGATCGAGCGTGCCCCGGCCGTGCCACAGCGACGCAATCTGGTAACCAACAACCCCGGCGAAGGCGAAGAATCGCGGCCACGTCAACTCAAGAGTGACAAAGTCGGCCGCAACGATCCCTGCCCCTGCGGCAGCGGCAAGAAGTACAAGCACTGCCACGGCCGCTCCGAGTTAGCCCGCGTTGGGTAACTAACGGAATCAATCAACAACGAAACACCCGCGACCAGCTTTTGGTCGCGGGTGTTTTGCATCTGTAAGAAACCTTCCTGGGTATCTTGGAATGTTCCAGTGAGGTTGGTAGGGGCGACTTGCATTCGCACCTGTTCCAACTGAATTGGGTTTTCGCTTGTACATGCTGGTTTATCTGTCATCCTGAGCGAAGTCGAAGGATCTCGAGCCACGGATCTTTCCAGGTGACGTCAAGATTTGAGGGTCGAGATCCCTCGACTTCGCTCGGGATGACAAACAAACGCCGTTCTTCTCAGCGTTCGTTCGAGGATCCTGGAAAGCGTTTGCAGGGGTGAACGCAAGTCGCCCCTGCAAACATCGGGAACCCTAGAACTCGGTCTCGTAGCCCTGGAAGTCCCCAATCAGCAGCCGAACCTGCTCGATAGCGGCAAACGCTGCGCTCTTGACCTTCTCCCGGCGCTCGGGGGACAGGAGAACCAGGTACACCAACCCGCTTGCGATCGTCAGCCAGATCATTGCAGAGAGCGTATCTTTCGCAGCGTTGCCGGTTGTCTTGACCGCTGTCTGGGCGGATTCCTTGCCAGATTCAAACATCTTCATGACCTGAGGTTCATCATTGCGGTGGATGACCTCGTCGGCGCGATCCTTGAATTGCTCAATGAACTCGCCGGCTCGCTCCGAAGCATCCTTGACCACCGGTGTCACGGCCGGCAGGACGTCGTCGTGAATCCTGGACGATACTGTGTCGCCGGCATCGCGCAGATGGACGGCGGCTTCGTCAGCAAACTGACGGGATCGCTCTTTCAGCTCGCCGCTGTCTGCCTTCTTCGCCTGTTCGGAAATAGCCTGGCGGGTCTTCATGGCATTATCAATAACCATCGGAAGAATCGAATCCTGGAAGATGTCAAC
>CAZRNC010000375.1:0-3346 GCA_964601285.1 uncultured Thermomicrobiales bacterium
C
Organism: uncultured Thermomicrobiales bacterium; assembly: GCA_964601285.1. GTDB lineage: Bacteria > Chloroflexota > Chloroflexia > Thermomicrobiales > CFX8 > CAYWXR01. The sequence goes on from CAZRNC010000375.1 coordinate 2, forward strand.
GTGCGCAACTTGCAGCATCTTCTCTTCCCCGAACGCCGGCCCCATCACCTGGAGACTGACCGGCAACCCGTCGGAGAATCCGCAAGGGATCGCAATACCCGGCAGGCCGGCCATGTTCGCCGGCACAGTGAAGATGTCCGCCAGGTACATCTGGAGAGGATCGTCAATCCGTGCCCCGATCGGGAAAGCAACCGTTGGCGAGGTCGGCGCGACAATGACATCAACGCCCTGCTCAAATGCCCGGTCAAAATCGCGCTTGATCAGCGTCCGTACTTTCTGGGCCTTGATGTAATAGGCATCGTAGTAGCCGGATGCCAGCGCATAGGTCCCAAGCATGATCCGGCGCTTTACCTCAAGGCCGAAACCCTCCCCCCGGGTCCGGAAGTAGGTATCCAGCAGGTCGTCGCCGGGGACACTCAGGCCATACTTCACCCCATCGAAGCGGGCGAGATTCGCACTCGCTTCGGCCGGCGCGGTGATGTAATAGGTTGGCAGCGCATATTTCGCATGTGGAAGCTGGACACGGATCAGTTCCGCACCAAGCTGCTCGTACATTGCGTAAGCAGCTTCGCAGGCTTCCCGGACGCCCGGCTCCATACCCTCGGTTGCGATGAATTCGTCAACAACGCCTATCTTCAGCCCGGAGATGTCGCCGGTCAGGCTGGCGGTATAGTCCGGAACCTCGACGGGAACCGAGGTCGCATCCCGCTTGTCGTGGCCGGCGATGACACCAAGGGTGATCGCGGCGTCTTCAACGCTACGGGAGAACGGCCCAATCTGGTCCAGCGAGCTGGCAAACGCCATGATGCCAAAGCGGGAAACCCGGCCATAGGTTGGCTTGAGGCCGACAATGCCACAAAACCCGGCCGGCTGGCGGATGCTCCCACCGGTGTCTGAACCGAGTGAGACGACTGCTTCCTGTGCGGCAACCGCTGCCGAGGAACCACCACTGCTCCCGCCCGGAACCCGGTCAAGGTTCCACGGGTTTCGAGTCGTGAAGAAGGCTGAGTTCTCGGTTGACGACCCCATCGCAAACTCATCGGTGTTGGTCTTGCCAACGAACACTGCCCCTGCCTCGCGAAGCTTCGTCACGACCGTTGCATCGTATGGCGATCTGTACCCTTCGAGGATGCGCGATGCCGCCGTTGTCGGGGCGTCGACCGTGACGAGGATGTCCTTCAACGCGACCGGCACGCCTGTCATCGGGCCAGCCTCACCGTCGGCGATCTTCCGGTCGGCTTCCGTGGCCATGTTCCGGGCTTGCTCGTGCATCGGCGTGATGAACGCCTTGACCTGCTCATCGACCTGGTCAATCCAGGAAAGATGGGCTTCGGTCAGGTCACTGGCGCTGATTTCCCGTGCGTCGAGCAGACGCCGGGCAGCTCCGATTCCGAGCGCAGTCAGATCATTGGTCACGGTTACGTCTTCCTCTCACAGGCAGCAGTCTGGTGGCTGTCCGTTGTGGTGTTGGCGTTACGACGGGTCGAGAACGGCCTTTACCTTGATGAAGCCATCCTCGGATTGAGGAGCGTTGGCGAGAACCTGTTCCTGGGTAAGCGGCGGTTCCACCACGTCATCACGCATAATGTTCTGAAGTTCGATTACCTGAGCGGTAGGTGGGATATCATCGGTATCAACTTCCTGAAGCATCGAAATATGATCCAGAACGGCGGAAAGTTGATCTTGCAAGCGCTCTTTGTCTTCGGGGTTCAACCCTACGCGCGCGAGCGCAGCGATGCGTTCCACTGTTTCGAGGTCAAGCTTCACAGTCCAGCCTTCCGGAGATTCCATGCGGCAAATGGAGTGCCGGCCAGTCACTACATCCGGGAGTGTAACAACGCGTGAGAACTCGTACAAATGCAGCCAACCGCCGAGCCGGCAAGTTTGTTGCCCTCTGCACCATAGCATTGCTGCTCATGACGGCCTGTATGCCGGAAAGCAACGCCAGCGATGGGGGGCGTGATCGCTTCAACGAACTCCCGACCGTCGCCGGCCAGGTCGCTGAAACACCTACTGTTGAACCGGAAGAACCACCCGAGGTTGAGATCCCGCCGTTTGTCCACTCGCTGCTGGCGCCAGGATCCACGCTCAGCGGTCAGGAGCAGGTCTATTTCCGAAACGGCTCCGAGTTGTGGGCCATCACCAACGCCGGCTCCAATCCAGTCGTCACTGGTGACACCGTGATCGGCCCCTACGCTACCTCGACGCACGGACAGCGCGCTGCAATTGTGATCATTTCGGAGAACGACGAAGTTACGTCCGAGCGGGTACACATCGTTCTGGATGGTTCGGTCGGTCCACCGATGACGCCGGAGCGTATCACTAGTGGCGACGCCGCCGAGCCATTGATCACCGGCCTGGAGTGGTCCCGCAATGCATCCAGAATCGCGATCATCTTCGACGACGCCTCAATCGGCATCCTGGAACTGATCCGGCCCGAGGGGAGCGCGCCAACCATCGACAACGTGATCCGTCTGCCGGAGCACATCCGTCACGTTCACCGCGTCGAATGGTTCATCAGCAGCACGGATGTTGCCATCCTTGCCGAAGATGAGCATGGAGTTGGATCGCTCTGGATCGCCACGATTGGCGGTGAGGTTTTTGAAGTCGGGTCGGCAGCACCTGGCGGACTCCAGTCGATCGCCGACATTGCCTGGCTTCCTGGTCGAGGCCGTATCGCATTGGTTGAAGCACAGACAGCGAGCGTGCCGGCGGCCAGCGGCTCGATGTTCTCAATTGCTCCCGACGGCTCCGGAATGGAATTGCTCGTCAGCACCGGGAACTTTGCTCCGGCGGCCCGTATCGTCCGCATTTCGGCGTCGCCCGATGGCGGCTACATTGCGTTCATCGTCAATTCGCCCAATGCCGCCGGGATCGAAACGTTCGACTCAGCCTGGCTGGTCAACATTGATTCTGGCGCGCTGACCCGGGTTCCGATTCCACAGAACTTCCGGGCGACTGAGTTCTGGTGGATGCCGGATGGTCTGCTCTGGAGAGCCGTCGCCGGCACTGGTGCGGACGCAACGGCCAACGAACCCTACACCGGCGCCGGAGCCTTCAGGCTCGGCCTCTTCGACCCGGAAACCGAAAGCTCGAAAACCCTGTTCCAGTCGGGCGAAAACTAACGCAACCCCGGCAAGGAGTCTGGCGAAACCTCTTCGGCTTCGAAGATGGCACGGGCACGGGCTACCAGCGACTCTTCGCCGGATTCGACAGCGGCGGTGATATCGGTATCCACGCCGTTGTCGCTCTCACCGCTTCCACCAGGTTCGTCGCCACCATCATCCTCAGGGGGCGGGCCGCCGCTATCTGGGGGGGGGGCTGCTGCCCGAAGCTCATCGGAAA
>CAZRNC010000376.1:0-3323 GCA_964601285.1 uncultured Thermomicrobiales bacterium
CCGATGCCACCACCAACAACCTCGCTAAACGCTGCCAGCGAGAGCGCACCCTGCGGGGTGAACCGTTCCGGTTCCGCGGAGATGTGCAGCAGCGCAGCGCGCAGATCGTCCATCTGGGCGCGGGTCAACTGGTCGCAATTGGTGACTGGCAAATGTCGCTGGTCGGCGAACTCAAAGTGAGTGCCCGCACCCTCAACCGGCAGGCCGCCGGTCGCGTCGCAAACCTCAACCTCGACCACACCGGACGGCCGGGCAAACTCGACCTCTCCGGAACTGCCCGGCACATCAAGCAGACCCGCAAATTCGTCGCCGTGGGCCGCCAGCATCACCTCGCGGAACACCGGCGCAGCACCGGCCAGCCCATCAAGCTGACGCATCGGCAGGTTGGCGGTGTTGCCAATCCAGACACCGACAACCAGATCGGTCGAATAGCCAACGGTCCAGTTATCCAGCCAATCGAAGGATGTGCCCGTCTTCACTGCCACCGGCCGGTCACCAAGCTCCGGCAATTCCAGCGGGTTCTCCCGGCCATAGGTCGCCCAGCGGGCTTCATCGTCGGCGAGGATATCGGTCACCATCCAGGCAGTCTCGGCGCTCAACGCCCGTTGACCCTGGCCAAGCTGACCGGCACGATCGAGCGCAAACAGCGTCGAACCATCCGGCTCGATGATCTCAAGCACCGTGTTGTAGCCAACGTAGGTCCCGTTGTTGGCAAGCGTGGCGTAGGCATTGGTCAGTTCCAGCGGCGAGACCTCACCCGCCCCGAGCGCCAGTGCCAATCCGTAGAACTCCAGCCCGCGCCAGAGACCGGTGCGGATGCCGATGCTGTGGGCCGTGTCGAGAATCGCCGGCACGCCGATGCTATCCAGCGTCCGGACTGCTGTCGTGTTGTAGGAGCCGGCCAGTGCCTCGCGCAAGGTCACCGCCCCGTGGAACAACCGGTTCGGGTTTTCAGGAACATACTCGGGGCTGGGCGCGCCGGGTGTCTGGTAGCGGATCTCGTAGTCCAGCATGACTGACCCCGGAAAGTACCCCTGTTCCATCGCCGCGGCATAAACGATTGGCATGAAGGCCGAGCCTGGCTGGCGCTCGGAAACGGCAACGTTCACCTGGCCGGAGATGGTGTCATCGTCGAAATTGTTGGAGCCAACCAGCGCAACTACTTCGCCGGTCCCCGGCAGCATGGCAACAACCGACCCGTTGCTGGCGTTGAACGGTTCAAGCGTCGCAATGTGGTTTCGCAACGCATCCTCGGCCTGCGTCTGGAGATTCAGGTCCAGCGTCGTCCGCACAGCAAGGCCGCCGCGATACACCTTCTCGGCACCATACTGCTGCTCAAGCTGGGCGATCACCATATTGGTCCAGTGCGGCGCAAGCATAAGCTGGTTTTCACGTGGCTGGATGATCAGCACATCGTGCCAGGCACGGTCGGCATCCTCGAAACTGATAAACCCGGATTCGACCATCTGGTCGAGCACATAGCCCTGTCGCAACTTGGCCGCTTCCATGTTGTAGTTGGGGTCGTAGGCGCTCGGTGCCTGGGCAAGGCCGGCCAGCAGCGCGGCCTCGGCCAGCGAAAGCTGGGCCGGTGTCTTGTCGAAATAGGCGCGCGCGGCCGCATCGATGCCATAGGCCCGGTTGCCGTAATAGACCGAGTTCAGATACATCTCGAGAATGCGTTCCTTGGAATAGGCATCGGTTAGCTGCACCGCAACAATCGCCTCACGCACCTTCCGCAGATAGGTCCGCTCAAAGCCAATCGTGTCGGGATAGAGGAGCCGCGCGAGTTGTTGGGTAATCGTTGAACCGCCGGAAGAACCCTGACCGCTGATGTTGATGATCGCCCCGCGGACAATCGCCAACGGTTCCACGCCATAGTTTCGCCAGAAGGTGCGATCCTCGGCAGCAATCGTGGCATTGACCAGGTACTGGTTCTGGCCCTCGGCGGTGATTTCGGAAAGATTCATATAGTTGCGATAGCCCGATTGGGGATCGCTGACTTCGTAGAGCAGGTTCCAGTTGCGGTCATAAATCCGGGTCGTCTCGAACTGCTGGGCCTCAACCGTGTTGAGCGACGGCAGGTCGGCGCTGAAGTAGTTCCAGGCCGCAACCGCAACCGCGCCGGTCGCCATCGACGCCAGAATCAACATCCCCGCCAACGCGATGCCGGCAAACGCCGTATAGCGTGCCAGTGCCGACGAACGGCGGGCACGACCGATTCGCACACGCACGCCACGGTCTCGCAGCCGCATGGCCATAAGCCGGCGGGAAGCGGATTGACTGGTGCGATGCCGTTGTCGGTAGCGGCGTGGCAGGTAACGCGCCATGTATCTCGGTCTCCAGAGGGTTCGGACAGCCTACTCTTGTCAACAATCGCCGGCATCGTCAACGGTCACGTGTACGTACAGCGTGGCGACTGGTGCAAGAATATCAACCGGCGTATACCCTTGTGCGGGAACACTCCGGCAATTCACGTTGATTCAAGGATAACCAGCAATGAGCAGCGACAATCTGGCCCAACCACTGAGCAACCGCGAGATCGATCTTGCCCTGCGCAATCTACCCGGCTGGAGCCGGCAGGATGGCGGTCTGCACCGCAGGTTCCGGCACAGCGGGTTTCAGGACGCGATCAACTTCGTCAACGACGTTGCCCGCATAGCCGGAGAAGCCAACCACTACCCGGACATCGACATCCGCTACCGCAACGTCACGCTCTTCCTCACCACCCACGACGCCGGTGGCGTCACCCCGCTCGACCTGGACCTTGCTGAAAGGATCAGCGGGCTGGTGTGAGCAACAGTCTCTTGGCCGCCAGCCCATTCACACGTCATCCCAAGCCGCCCCCACCATCATCCCGAACCCATACACCATCATCCCGAGCCACCCCCCACCGTCATCCCGAGCGAAGTCGAGGGACCTCGAGCCTCGAAACTTGATGTCACCTGAAAAGATCCGACTCTCGAGGTCCCTCGACTACGCTCGGGATGACGATTTAAGATGTTCGCTCCTGTTTTCCGATTTGATGCGTTAATGCTCTTCGTTGCGCCCTCGTTTAACCACCAGGGCGTCGGACAGGCGCAATAAATTGCGCGGCTACATATAGAGATGTTGCTTCCTAAAACCGCGCTACCCCCGCGGGAATGCAAACGAGCCGGCGACGGAGTCGAAGAGCGCGAGGCTTGCATCTCCATCGCTCGCCGGGGCGGTGCCGGTGAGGGTGAAACCGGTTGCTCCATCGACGAGGAAGACGGTGTGGACCAGTCGCTCTTCGCCATCAATGGTCGACAAGGACACCCAGCGCACCGCCTGGACACCTCCCACCT
>CAZRNC010000377.1:0-3320 GCA_964601285.1 uncultured Thermomicrobiales bacterium
GAAGGAGGGACCCGTACTCTTGGGGTTACGGATCCCTCCTTCGTCGGGATGACAGGTTGAACTCGCGTGGTGAATGGAAGAATTTGCGTCTCCCGCATCACCTATAGAAAGGACCGCACCATGTCCCTACCTGACGGACTCACCGAATATGCCGACGCCGAGCAGTATGACCGGGATAACACCTGGAGCGCTGACGACGATTTCTACCTCGAACTCGCCCGCGAGATCGGCGGGCCGGTGCTCGACCTTGCATGTGGCACCGGCCGGCTGACACGGGCGTTTGCCGAGGCTGGACTGGAAACGTCCGGGCTGGAGATCACCCCGCAGATGCTCGCTCGTGCCCGTGCGTTGGACGTCGATCAGCGCGTTACCTGGATTCATGATGACGCCAGGACAATGCAGCTTGGTCGCAGGTTCAAGCTGATCACGATGACCGGCCATAGCTTCCAGCATCTGCTCTCGGATAGCGAGACGAACGCCATGTTGCAGCGGGTTCATGAGCATCTTGAGCCGGAGGGCCGCTTCATCTTTGAGACTCGCAACTACGACGCCAAGACCTATGGCAAGACCGAAGTGCCGTCGGTGTGGAAGACGACGACCGACGGCGAGGGCCGGCTGGTTGATTTGCTGGTTGGCGGTGTGCTGGACGAAGACCGCGTTGAAACACTGACGTTCGTCGATGTGGTCCGGGAAACCGGGGAGCAGACGGTCTCGATCAGCTTGTTGCGTTATGTCACGCTTGGGCATCTTAATGAACTGTTGACGGACAACGGCTTTGTCGTGGAGTTGCAGTATGGCAACTGGGATCGGTCTGCTGTTGGACCGGACCAGCCGGAGATCATCACGATCTGCCGGCCGGTCTGATCTTTGCCCGCTCAGGATTCGCGGGCATCGTTGACACGCTGGATGAACGCCAGATCCTCGGCGTGGGGGGCGTGTTTAGTCTGTTCGAAGACGCCGCTGGCATAGTTGGCCCGCATCGCTTCGACAAGTTCCGGATAGGCGCGGTAGTAGGCCATCGTCTCTTCAGTCATCGCGTTCCAGCGGTCGGCCAGATCGCGGGCTTCAGGCGATGCAGGGTCCAGGTGCTGGTTGGCGCGGACTTCGGCCATCAACTCGGTCCAGCGATCCTCGACGGATTTGATGACATCGGGGCCGATCTCGTTGCCAAGCTCTTCGAACTGTTTCATCTGTTCCGGGGTGTAGTACTTCTCCATGTTGTGTTTCGCTTCCTCTCGCTGCCGCTGGACGGATCTGGAGGCCTCGACGGTGAGGTTCCAATCCCATGCACCGGTTGATTGCCGGTGGTCAACCATCCTGGTCAGGGCAGCTTCGACCTGTTCAAGTTCGGAGATGTGATCGCGCACAGCCCGTTGCTGAATCCGCAGCGATGCCAGCAGGTCGAAGTCCTGCCGGTCGAGTAGCTCGCCGATCTCCCGCAACTGGAATCCCAGATAGCGCAACGTCAGAATCTGTTGCAGCCGCAACAGTTCGGTCTCCGTGTACATGCGGTGGCCACCGTCGGAGATCGTTGCCGGTCTGAGAATCCCAATCTGGTCGTAGTGGTGGAGCGTCCGGACCGACACCTTTGTCAGTTCGGCGATCTCCCCCACTTTGTAGGAACGCACCATGCGTCTCACCTCCTTGCGACGAGTCTAGACCCTGACGTTACGTCAGGTGCAAGGGGCAATTTCAGATTGAGTTTCTGAGACGCGGGTCGAGCATATCCCGCAGGCTATCGCCGGCGAGATTGATGACCAGCACGGTGAAGGTGATGCACAGTCCGGGCGCAAACATTTGCCATGGCCGGCTCTGGAAATAGAGCCGGGATTCGTTGATCATGGTGCCCCACTCCGGATCAGGCGGCTGAACTCCAAGTCCCAGAAAGGAAAGCGCCGAAAGGCTGAGAATGACCGACCCGATGTTGGCGGTCGACAGGACGATCACTGACCCGGCAATGTTCGGCAACACATGGCGCAGCATCAACCTCGCCGGTGATGCGCCGGCCACCCTGGCTCCATCCAGATAGAGTCTTGAGCGTTCTGCCAGGATGACTCCTCGATAGACTCTGGCATACCACGGCCAGCCGGAAAGCGTCATTGCCAGTAGCAGGTTGCGGAACGACGGTCCGAGCAGTGCTGTAATGGCCAATGCAGTCACGAGTCCCGGCAGGGCCATCGCTGCTTCCATTACCCGGCCGAGAACCAGATCGACGCCCCTGCCCAATGTGGCGGCTAGTGCCCCGACAACCAACCCGATCAGGCTGATGCCGGCGCTGACCAGCAATGCACCGGCAAGCGTCCAGCGCGCGCCGGCCAGCAACCTGGCGAGCATATCCCGTCCGAACTGATCGGTCCCGAAGGGATGAGCAAGACTCGGGCCGCGTAGCGTTGCGTGTGGTTGGTGGGCAGTCGGGCTCGCCTGCCAGATCAGCGGTCCAACCAGGACCGCTAACACGAGGACCAGCAAGCAGGTGGCGCAGATGAATCTGCCCGGTGTGACTGCAGAATGACGGAGCATCGATCAGTTCCGGGCGATTCGCGGGTCGATCATCGCGACGATGATATCGACCAGCAGATTCATGAAGACGACAACCATCGCGGCAGCGACTGCAAAGCCGACAACCACCGGCGTATCGCGCTGCAACACGGCGTCGATGGCCAGCCGACCGACTCCGGGCCAGGCAAAGACATACTCGATGACCGCAGCGCCGGTCAGCATCCCGGCCACTTCCAGACCGAACACTGTGATGACCGGCAATCCAACGTTTGGAAGGACATGCCTGCGGAGAATCGCCGAGGAACGAAGGCCTTTCATCCGGGCCGTTGTCAGAAAATCCTGACCAAGCACATCCAGCGTCGCGGTCCGGGTCAGTCGGGTCAGCACTGCGATGTTCGGCAGGGCAACCACGATGGCGGGCAGAATGATTCCGGTTGGGGTGAGCGATCCAAATACAGGCAGCATCTGCAGGCGGACGCCAAAGAGATACATCAGCACCAGCGCGATCCAGAAACCGGGAATTGCTGCGCCGGCAACTGCCAGCAGTTGAGCGCCTGCATCGAACGGCGTACCACGTCGATAGGCAGCCAGCAGCCCGAGTGGGACGGCAACCCCGGCGCTGATCGTGCCGGCGACGATCGCCAGGGCGACAGTCGCTGGTAACCGTTGCAGGTAGAGTGTCGTTACTGGCTGGTAAGAGCGGTAGGAACGGCCAAGGTCGCCCCTGATCGCACCGGCCAGCCAGTTCAGGTAGCGCACGGGAACCGGGTCGTCCAGCCGCAACTCTGCCCGCTTCTGCTCGACCAGTTCGGGTGGTGCCG
>CAZRNC010000378.1:0-3305 GCA_964601285.1 uncultured Thermomicrobiales bacterium
AGATCCGTTCGATCTCTCCGCTGCACTGGGCGATGGCCGCGCCGATTGCGTTGGCTACAGCGTAGTTTTCTGGCCGGTGGGCGGTGCCAACCCCGGCCAGATCGGTCGGGATAATGACACTTCCACCGCCAACCAGCACAACTGGTATCGGCTCTGAGCTTGTCTTCATCCGGTCGATTGTGGTTTCGCACTGGGTTCGGACCCAGCAGGAAATGGTGTCCACCAGATCCCGGTCCAGGTTTTTCACGGCTTCGACCTGCCCGATTGACGCCTGCCCGGTTGCGACGGCGACATCGGAGAGTGTGAGCGTGCTGCCGCCAAAGATCAGTGCCTCGCTGGTGATCTGGTAGCCGGCGCTATCCGGGCCAATCTGCAGGTTGCCGTTCTGGTGAACCCGTGTTCCCCCGCCGAGTGCAATCGAAATGAGATCTGGCATCCGGAAATTGGTGCGCACTCCGCTGATATCGACAGCGATGGACGATTCCCGGGGGAAGCCGTTGACCAACACCCCGATGTCGGTCGATGTGCCACCAACGTCAACGATGATGGCATCGCACACGCCGGAGAGGAACGCCGCGCCACGGATCGAGTTCGCCGGGCCGCTGGCAACGGTCAGAATCGGGTAGCGGGTGGCATATTCCAGGTTCATCAAGGTGCCGTCGTTCTGGCTGAAGAACATTCTGGCTCTGATGCCGTGTTCGTTAAGCGCATCCTCGAACCCGTGCGCCGCAATCCCGGCTGCCCGGACGACAGCGGCGTTCAAAATCGAGGCGTTCTCACGCTCCAGCAACCCAATGCTCCCGATCTCGTGCGACCAGGTGACGGGCAGGTCGCCAAGCACTTCGGTCAGAATCTCGGCGGCACGCAGTTCGTGCGATTGGTCCACCGGTGAGAATGCGCTGACGACGGCCAGCGAATCGACCTTGCCCCGGAACGATTCGGCTGCTTCCCGGATCGCTTCAGTGTCGAGCGGACGGATCTCCCGTCCGTCGTATTCGTGTCCACCTTCGACGACGGCGTAATAGCCGCCAATCGCCTGGCGCAGATCGTCTGGCCAGCCGGCAAACGGCAGAATTGCCAGCGTCGCCGGCGCACCGATCCGGATCAGTCCGACCTGGTTCAGATTGCGGCGCTCCAGAATGGCGTTGGTGCAGTGTGTGGTGCCAAGCATGGCGTAGGAGATGGCGGCAAGATCCAGATCCGGGTGGCCCTCAACGATGCCGGTGATCGCGTTGCGGATGCCGCTGGTAATGTCCTGTGTGGTTGGAGCTTTGAACGTGGCCAGCACATGTGCGTGCCGGTCGAGGACAACCGCATCGGTGTTGGTTCCTCCCACGTCAATTCCCAGGCGTAAGCTCATATTCTCCCCTTCAAACCGTTACCAGGTGATGTTTTCAATCCCGTGAGCGAGGGTCAAAGACGTCGCGGATGCCATCGCCGAGCAGGTTGAAGGCAAAAACGGTGAGGAAAATGGCTGCGCCGGGGAAGACAGTGAGCCACCACGACTCCGGCAGATAGCGCCGGCCGTCGGCGATCATCTTGCCCCAGTCGGGGTCTGGTGGTTGCGAGCCGAGACCGATAAACCCGAGCGAAGCAAGGGTAAGTACGGCGAAACCGACATCCATGGTGGATTTGACAAGGATCGGTGTCGTTATGTTCGGCAGCACATGGCGCAGGATGATCCTGCTGCGGGGTGCGCCGACCGCACGGGCCGCTTCGACATACACTTCGTTGCTGGTGCTCAACACCTCGCCACGAGCCAGCCTGCTATAGCCTGGCCACCAGACAAGCGAGATCGCGATAATCACATTGAACAGGCTCGGCCCGAGTGCGGCCGCGACTGCCATCGCCAGGATCAACCCGGGAATCGTCAGGAAGACATCGGTTATCCGTTGCAGGATCAGATCGATCGCACCGCCGAAGAATCCGGACAGGACGCCGATCGTGGTGCCAATGGACGTGGCGACAATTAGCACGATGAATCCGGCCCCGAGCGACATTCGCGACCCAACCAGGAGACGGGTCAACACATCGCGGCCGACCTGGTCAGTTCCCAGCCAGTTGTCGGAGCTTGGTGGCTGCAACCGGTTTGCCATGTGGACTGCGCCGGTGGCGTCGTCGGGATAGGGCGCGACGAATGGGCCAACGATGGCAACCAGCGCCAGGAACACGATGACAGTTGCCCCGACAACCGAGAGCTTGTTGCGCTTGAAACGCCGGAACTGGCGCTTCCATTGGGCCGCGTGAGCTTTTTCGCCGAGCTGTCCAGCTCCTTGTATGGAGATTTCGCCCGGCTGTCCGGTTACCATGGTCAATCGCCTCAATCGTTGTTCGCTGCAGGACGCTATTATCCGAAGCGGATCCGTGGGTCGATGAAGCCATACAGCACATCAACGGCAAGGTTGATGATGCTGAAGACGACGCCATAGACGATGGCGATGCCCATGATCGGCATGAAATCGAGTGTCATGGCGGAGTTGACGGCATAGAGCCCGATACCCGGCCAGTCGAAGATCGTTTCAATCAGCACCGATCCACCCATCAGCCAGCCAAACGAGAGCCCGACCATCGTGATCGTGGGCATGATTGCGTTGCGCAGGGCATGGCGGACCAGCACTGGCCGTTCTCCAAGGCCCTTTGCCCTGGCGGTGCGAATGTAATCGTGACCGAGCACCTCAAGCATGCTTGATCTGGTCATCCTGGTGATCGTTGCCAGTGCACCGGTCGAGAGCGTCAGCGCCGGTAGCGCGATATGGAGCAACGCGCTGGTGAATGCCGCAAAGTTGCCGGTGAGGATGCTATCGAGCACATACATGCCGGTGACATGTTCCGGCGAGCCTATCTGGACATTGATCCTGCCGCTAATTGGCAACACCCCGAATCGTAAGGCGACGAACCATTGCAGCAGCAACGCCAGCCAGAATGCCGGCAAACTGACGCCGATGAGGGCGACGATGCGCGAGGTGTGGTCTGGCCAGCGGTCCTGTTTCACCGCCGATATGATGCCAAGTGGGATGCCAGCAGCTACCGCAATGGCCAGTGCTGCGATGACCAGTTCGACCGTTGCCGGCCAGTAGGTGCGCAGATCGGCCGTGACCGGCCGGCGAGAGAGGATCGAACGTCCCCAATCGCCGGTCAGCACGCCGCGCATGTAGGTGAGATATTGCCGGTAGATCGGATCATCAAGTCCGAATTCCTGACGAATCCGTTCTACCTGTTCAGCATTTGCCTGGGGGCCGGCGGCAAGTCTGGCCGGGTCACCCGGAACGACGGTGGTCAGGAGGAACGTCAGGATCGTGAGTCCA
>CAZRNC010000379.1:0-3302 GCA_964601285.1 uncultured Thermomicrobiales bacterium
CGGCAGCCGTCAGACCGGCATTTGACGAGAGGTAGTCTGGTGTTCCCCAAAGCGCGTCCCGGCCAGTCCGGAAGAGCACGGCACAATCGGCGATGTCATCCGGAACCAACTCGGCACCGATAGCTTCCGTGCTGGCTGTAACGACCACTCCGGGCAGATCACAGAGTCGGTCGAGCGGCAGACTGGCGAGATCGTCGCCATCGGCATAGCGGTGGAACGGCGCATCCATATAGGTTCCGCTGTTGCCAGCGAAGCTGAACTTCTGGATGAGGAACTCAACGCCATCCTGATAGACCGCCCGCGAGTCCTCGCGGGACAGTATCGGCTCAATCTCCGGCGGTTCAAGTCCCGGAAACATCGGGATGTCCGGATCCAGTGGGTGGCTGAGGTCAACGATCATCCTGCATCCCCTTGTTCATCGCTGGCTGGTTTGATGCCGACGTGCAGCGCGACCGTTCCACCGCCCAGGAGTTTCCACTTGATGCCGGTCAACCCGGCGCTGTTCATCATGCCGGCCAAAGTGGCTGCGTCCGGGAAATTATCGACCGATGCCGGCAGGTATTGATACGCCTTGCGGTCACCGCTCAGCAGACCACCAACCGCCGGCATGATCCGTTTGAAATAGAACCCGAAAATGCTGCCAAGTACCGGCTTGCGGTATGGCGTGAGTTCGAGACAAACGAACCGCCCGCCCGGCCGGAGAATCCGGGACATCTCCGAGACGGCCGCCTGGTAGTCCTCCATATTGCGGAGTCCAAATGCGACCGTGCAGGCGTCAAACACATCGTCGTCGAACGGCAACGACATCGCGTCGCCGGTCACAAACGATATATCAGCACTCTTCTGGCGGGCGATCTCCAGCATCTCCGGGGAGAAGTCCAGCCCGACAACCGTTTCTGCGCCGGCATTGAGCAGATCAATCGCCAGGTCACCGGTGCCAGTCGCGACATCAAGCGCACGCTGGCAGCCTTCGGCCACAGCAGTCCGCGCTGCCAGTTGACGCCAGGCAACGTCCCGCCGCCCCGTCATGATCCTGTTCATCAGGTCGTAGCGCGGCGCGATGCGATCAAACATCGCGCTGACCTGCCTGCCCTCTTGCAGCGCACCTTTTCCGCTCATGCCAGCACAATCCCAGCCGTAAACAGCAACCCGAAGAGCAGGAGCAGTTGGGCAGTCCCGGCCAGCAACGGATTCAACCCCTTGCCCCGGACTGACGACACTGACTGCACCAGCTTGACTGCCAGCGGCAGTGTCACAACCGGCAACAACACCCAGACACTTGATAGCCCGGCAATCCAGATGACCAGCAGCGAGAGATAGGAGATTGCCAGCAGCAACAGATACTCAATGATCGTCCGCTCCCGGCCAAGCCGAACCGCAACGGTCCGCTTCCCGGCTACCCGGTCGGTATCAATATCACGCAGGTTGTTGACGACCAGGATCGCGGTGGTCAGCAATCCAACCGGAACTGAAGCTGCAATCGCCAACCCGGTCAGTTCGCCGATCTGGACATAGGCAGTGCCGGCCACGGCAACCAATCCGAAGAAGATGAAGACGAAGACCTCGCCCAGCCCGTGATACCCAATCGGAAGCGGTCCGCCAGTGTAGGCCAGCGCCGACAGCACCGCAGCAATCCCCAGCACGAGAATCGGCCAGCCGCCCCGGAACACCAGATAGAGCCCGGCTGCCATCGCCAGGGCAATCGTGAACCCGGTGGCGATCATTACCTGCTGCGGCGGGATCAACCCGCTCTGGGTCACCCGGGTCGGACCGAGACGCTCCTCGGTATCAGCCCCGCGCCGGAAATCAAAGACATCGTTTGCCAGATTGGCGGCAATCTGCAACAACAGCGCAACGGCGAAAGCCGCAATCGCCGCGCCGGCGTGGAACCCACCAGCAGCAATTGCCACCCCGGTTCCAACGATGACCGGCGTCACGGCTGCCGGAAGCGTTTTCGGACGAGTCGCCAGCAACCAGGGGTTAACCTGCACCGCGCCGGCGGCAGCACCGCTCATCGGTCTACTCCCACTCGATCGTGCCCGGCGGCTTCGGGGTGATGTCGTAGACCACCCGGTTGATGCCGTCGACCTCATTGACAATCCGGTTGGACATCGTCGCCAGCAGGTCGTAGGGCAGCCGCGCCCAGTCGGCTGTCATGGCGTCTTCGCTGGTGATCGCCCGGATCGCGCAGACCTTGGCGTAGGTCCGGCCATCGCCCATTACCCCGGTAGTCTGTACCGGCAAGAGCACCGCGAAGAACTGCCAGATGTCGTCAGCCAGTCCTGCTGCCTCAATCTCCTGCCGGACAATCGCGTCCGCCCGTCGCAGAATGGCCAGGTCGGGCGCGGTGATCTCACCGAGCAGGCGCACGGCCAACCCAGGTCCAGGGAACGGCTGGCGGTGGACAATCTCGTCCGGCAGGCCAAGCCGCTTGCCGACCTCGCGGACCTCATCCTTGAAGAGCATCCGCAACGGTTCGATCAGGTCGAACGCCAGATCTTCCGGCAGGCCACCAACGTTGTGGTGGGTTTTGATCTTGGCCGCTGTCGAGCTGCTGGTGGCGGATTCAATAACATCCGGGTAGAGCGTGCCCTGCGCAAGGAACTGGAACGGCTCGGTGCCGGACTGCTCGACTGCTGCCCGCTCGAAGACACGGATGAACTCATCACCAATCGTCTTGCGTTTCTCCTCAGGATCGGTGACGCCGGCGAGCCGGGCAAGAAAGCGGTCGGTCGCGTCGGCATAGACCAGGTTCATCTGGAAATGCCGGCCAAAGACTTCCTGGACGGTCTCGGGTTCACCCTCGCGGAGCAACCCGTTATTGACGAACACTGGCGTCAATTGGTCGCCAATCGCCCGGTGGATCAATGCTGCAACGACCGACGAATCGACGCCACCGGAGAGCGCCAGCAGCACCCGGCCCTTGCCGACCTGCTGGCGGATGTTGTCAATCGACTCCTCGATGAACGATTCCGGCGTCCAGCTACCCTCGCAGCCGCAGATGTCATAGAGGAAATTGCGGATCATTGAGCGTCCAAGGGGAGTATGGACAACCTCGGGATGAAACTGGATGCCGACGTAGTGCTCATTGCCCATCGCTGCAAGCGGTGAGTTCGGGCTGACGGCCAACCGTTCGAATCCATCCGGCAGCCGGTCGATCCGGTCGCCGTGGCTCATCCAGACATCCATATCGGCCGGCAGATCTCGAAACAGCGGATGGTCACCGCTGCGGGTGATGCGTGCCGGGCCATACTCGCGGTGATCAGACGGCATCACCAGCCCGCCAAGCTCATGCGCCAGCA
>CAZRNC010000380.1:0-3297 GCA_964601285.1 uncultured Thermomicrobiales bacterium
TGCACGTGATAAAGAAGTTCAAGCGCCCGTTGAAGGTGCTGTTGGTAGCTGGTTCGGTTCTGGTGCTAGGCACCACCATGACAGCGCCTGCGCTTGCGGATTGGTCGCTATCGCCCGGCGATGTCGGCCAGATTGCGTATACCGGTGGCGATGGTATTAACCTGCGCACTGGCCCTAGCGCCAGCAACGGTGTCCTGACGACGTTGCCCGAGGGCTACACCGTTTGGGTTATTGACGGCCCGCTCTGGCTCGACGATGGCTCCTACTGGTATCAGGTTGAAGCCGACACCACCGAGGGTTGGTTTACTGGCTGGGTGATCGGGGATTATCTCAGCTGGCCCGGCACTGGTGGCGAGATCGCCGAAGTCATTGATTTTTCCGGACCACCGCCTACCCCGGTAGATGTTGCCAGCGGCGTGCCGCTTTGGGTCAATACCGGCAACGGCTCGCTGAACATCCGCAGTGGCCCCGGCTTCTGGGCCGATGTGATCGGTAGTGCTCCCGACGGCTCGTACATTGAGGTGTTGGATACCGCCGTTTGGGATGATTCCGGCAATTCCTGGACCCCGGTTGCCTATGGTGGTCTGGTTGGCTATGCCGCTTCGGCCTATCTCTCCCAGTCCGTCAGCTTTGGCACCGAAGCACCACCCGCAGATTCCCAGTTGATGGAATCCAGCGGACCCGCTGCCGCCGGCAGCACTGCCTGGGTGACTGATGGCGTCAATCTCCGTCAATGGGCCGGACTTGATGGACCGGTTATCTCGACAATCATGGCCGGCTACTCGGTCTATGTAATTGGTGGCCCATCGGCAGACAGCTCGGGCGACAACTGGTATCAGGTTGAGTTCGCTGGGATGACCGGCTGGGTTCACGGCGCCTATCTGAGTAGTGGTGAAACAGCATCGACCGTCGCCTTCACCGGTGGCAGCGCTATCGTCGATGCCGCCATGGCCTACATGGGCGTTCCCTATGTCTGGGGCGGCACCACTCCGTCCGGGTTCGATTGTTCCGGCTTCACCTGGTACATCCTGAACCAGGTGCTCGGCTACAGCGCCTACCCGCGACCGATGGAAGACCAGGTTGTCTTCGGCACCGAAATCGCCCCTGAGAACCTGATGCCAGGCGATGTTGTCTACTTCCAGAACACCTACCAGTGGGGCCTTTCCCACATGGGCTTCTATATGGGCAACGGCCAGTTCATCCACGCCGGCAGCGAAAACTGGGGCGTCGGCATCGGCAGTATGTACGACCCCTACTGGCAATCCCGCTACGTTACGGCCCGCCGGGCGAACTAGCTTGATCTGCTAAGAAATTCCCTAGTGTCTTCGTAAATCCCGGATGCCGGACTCCATGGCTGGCCTCCGGGATTTCCACGATTTCGGACTCTATTTGTTTTGCAAGCGACCTGCACAAGACTGTGAAAGCAGGTAGTGATTGACCTGAGAACACCAACTTTGGAAATGATGCTGTTCGGATCAAGTCCAATGGAATCTCAACATCAATCGAATTGGGCTCCTGCATCATCCGAAGACAAGTACTCTGTTGCTCAGGAGTTAGTGGCTTTGGCCCTGTCGGATTCCCACCAGTTGCCTTCAGGAATCGAAAGAAGAATTCAGCTGGGTCTCCATTGGGAGCGTTCTCAAACGCGTGTCGCAACAAGGAGATTTGCTCTTCGATATGGTCTTCACCCGAGGACAGGTGAAAGACTGGTGGCTCGTGGACAAGCAATGATTTCACCCTGTTGGGATAGCGTCCGGTGATGAGTAACGCCAACAGAGCTCCATACGAGAATCCAACGAGGTGCGCACCTTCTCCCAGAAGTTTCGCCAGCTCTTCAACCTGGATGTCAAGATCGTCGACAGTACCGGATGGACTGTTTCCCCATCCGCGTCTGTCTGGAATGACTAACTCAAACCCATCGGCCAATGAATGCACTGGTTCCCACATCGTTCCAGCTTTTCCGGTTGATCCATGCAATAGTAGGACGCGTTCGCCCATTCCGATGCGGTGAATGTGAAGTTCTGATTCCATTGTGATTCCTCCTGGCGACGGTATATTGCCAGAGATTGTCTCACTCACAATCAATGTCATGCTTGTTGCGCTCAGACCAGCGTCATCCAGAGCTCGCGTGCGAAGAGACCGAGGAGGAGTCCCGTTGAGAACAGAATCGGGCCCGGTGCGCTGGCACGAGCCTTCGATTGCTTCAAGGTGAGATCGTAGACCGATCCGTATTCTTCCGCTTCCTCAGCAGAAATTGCCGGCTGGTTGCCATGCTTCTGGAGCTGGGGTTGTACGCTCTGGTAAAAGCGCTGGAGAACCCCAAGTTGGTGCAGCACAGATTGAACGGCCTGGTAGTCCATGGCAGTCCAGCGAGGGACCGGTGCCCCTTCGTCCGGAAAGTCTTCAATCCGTCGGCGAAGATAGAAAAAGTGCTCTTGGGCTGATTGGTACATACAGCTTCCGCCTCCGTCTGCTGATTTACGGCACCTGGTTCACTTAGCTCGCCGGATAGACAAAGACGGTCAACTCTTCGGTGATTCCGTCGGCCGTAGCCTCGATCGTCCAGCAGCCGGGTTCGGGGAAGATGAGTTCGGTTCGCTGCACACGGTTCTGGAGCAGGCTGGTCGTGACATGTTCGGAGGTTATCCCAATCTCCATGCTCACCCCCGGTTCTCCCTCAATCCAGCCGGAAAGCGTGATGTCGATGCCATCGTCAGACGTGATCCAGTAGGTCTCATTCGGCTCGCCCTGCCAGAACAGACCGATCTGGTTGCTCATCGAGATTGTTGGTCCGTCGAACCAGAACCGGGCGAGCATGGTGCCGGAACGATCTTCCAGCGCCCAGGGTGTTGTGTTGCAACTGGAAGGCGCAGGATGTGGCGTTTCATCCTGCCAGTTTTCAAACAGCATCACATGATCGGGCCGGTCGTAAGCAGGTAGTACATCGACGACGATACTGAGGCTGGCTCCGACTGATGTCGTTGCTGTGAGCTCCCAGCAACCTGGGTCGGAGAACTTCAGCACCGTCTGCAGGAAGACCCAGTTGATGAGCCACGACCCGCTGTCGGGTGCTATCTGTTCAAATGTAGTGTCGGGATTGGAGAGGTGCCGGGCTTCTATGTCAGGCACCATCGTGGTGTTCCAGAGTACCGGTGTTGTGCCGGTAAACCACATGGAGGGAGTCGCTGGCAACGATGGGTTGATGGCGCTTAGGTCCGGAGGGCTGAGCATGATCCCTTCCCCGGCATACCAATTGTCAAAGCCCGGCATCTGGCCGGCCCAGTCGTGTTCGATTTG
>CAZRNC010000381.1:0-3291 GCA_964601285.1 uncultured Thermomicrobiales bacterium
CCGAAGTTCCGTACGCTGCCAACGTTTATGCCATGAAAATGGCCGGCGTCGAGCGGCTCATTTCAATCAGCGCTGTCGGGAGCCTCCGGGAAGAAGTGACTCCGCGTAGTTTCCTGGTGCCGGACAACATCATTGATCGCACAGTCGGCCGCCAGCGCACCTTCTTCGGCGATGGTCTGGTCGCTCATGTCTCGATGGCCGACCCCTTCTGTGCTGATCTCTCTGCTGTCGTTGCGGATGCAGCGTCTGTAGGGGGGCTTGACGTAACGGCCGGCGGCACCTACATCTGTATTGAAGGACCGCAGTTCTCAACCCGCGCCGAGTCGAACGTGTTTCGCTCCTGGGGTGCAAGCGTCATCGGGATGACCGCTATGCCGGAAGCCCGTTTGGCACGTGAGGCCGGGCTTTGCTACGCATGTCTGGCGATGGTGACCGACTATGATGTCTGGCACACCAGTGAGGCTCCGGTCTCTGTCGAAGCGGTTGTCGGGAATCTGATGGCGATGACCGGTGCAATCGACCGGATCGTGCCAGAACTGGCTGGCGGGACCATCGAGTGTGGTTGCGGTTGTCGCGAAGCCCTTGCTTCTGCGATCATCACCGATCCTGCGAAGATTGACCCTCAAACCCGCGAACGCCTTGGTCCGCTCGTCGACCGCTTCCTGCCGGATACGGACAAACCCGCGTGATCCGGCGCTTCCGGTTTACGGAGTTCCAGTTGCTCATCGTTCCCTCAGCGATGACAATTATCGGGCTGCTCACGATCTTCCTGGCATCAACGCGGGATCTGAACTGGCACTGGCAGGACATCTGGATCTCGCTGGCCTTCATGGCAGCTGTGGTTGGTATCTCGCTCTGGTTCAGCATCACCGGTTTTCGTGGTGACCAGGTGTTGTTCCCGGTTGTTGTCGCGCTTTCAGGTTTGGGATTGCTGGTATTGCAACGTCTCTCTCCCGTTCTGGATGCAACCGGATTCGCCGGCATGGTCGAGCGCCAGTTGATCTATCTCGCTGGTGGACTCATCCTGTTGCTGGGGATGATTACGTTCGTCAGGCGGCTCAATTGGCTCCGTCGCTACAAGTACACCTGGGCGCTGCTCGGCATCGGGTTGATGATCGTAACGATGATCTTTGGCGTTGAGATCAATGGTGCGCGGCTCTGGTTGGATATCGGGCCGTTCACTATCCAGTCTTCGGAGATCGTCAAGATCATCTTCGTGGTGTTCCTGGCAGGATATCTCGCTGAGAATCACGAGCTGCTGGTGTCGTCATACCGGATCGGGCGCATCTCGTTGCCGCCGATCCCGTACCTGATGCCGTTGGTGCTCATGTGGGGCGTCGCGATGCTGATCGTTGTCGCCCAGAATGACCTGGGCACGGCGCTGCTGTTTTACGGCATCTTCCTGGCGATGCTCTATCTCGCAAGCGGCAAACTGATTTACGTTGCAACCGGGCTTGCTGCATTTGCCGGCGGGTCGTTTGTGGCGTACCGGCAGTTCAGCCATGTTCAGACCCGCGTTGCCAATTGGCTCGACCCCTGGGCTGATCCCTATGTCGCCGGCTATCAACATACGCAGTCGGAATATGCGCTCTCGGCCGGCGGTGTCTTCGGTACCGGATTTGCCCAGGGCCAGCCGGGATTGATTCCGCTGGTGCATACCGACTTCGTGTTTAGTGCCATCGGCGAGGAACTGGGCCTGCTCGGGACGTTCGGCGTATTGTTGCTGTTCATGTTGCTGGTGGTGCGCGGTTTCAAGATTGCCCTCGAAGCGAGGGACCTGTTCGGCCGCTATCTGGCCGCCGGGCTGACCTCGGTTCTCGCCATCCAGACGCTGGTTATCATCGGAGGTACGTTGCGATTGATCCCACTGACCGGCATTACGTTGCCGTTCATCAGTGCCGGCGGTAGCTCCTTGTTGATGAACTTTGTCATCGTCGGGTTGCTGCTGCGTATATCTGATCCGAAACTGGCCGGTTGATGTTCATCAGGTTGATACGTGCACTCGCTGCCGTTGCCTTCGTCGGCATCCTCGGCTGGGGCATGGTCGCGACCGATGGTTCCAACGAGACAACCTGGCTGCTTTGCCTGCTTGCCGCAGGCGCCTGCCTGTTGATCGCCATCTGGCCGATAGGAACGAGGCAACTGCCGATCTTCAACCGGACGATGATGCGCTGGAGCACGATCGTCATTGCCTGTTTCGTCATGATCAGCGTCCAGCTCGTCAAACTGCAGGTTGTCGAAAGTAGCGAAACCTACAACCGGATTGTCGTCACCGAGAGCGGCGAGGTGTTCCAGAACGCACGGGTCGTGATGGGGCAGTCCCGACAGGTGCGCGGCGCGATGTATGACCGCGACGGCCAGTTGCTGGTTGGATCGAACCAGCGGGAGGATGGAACCTGGGAACGTACCTATCCGGAGCCATCCGTCGGGCAGGTTGTTGGCTACTATTCGCCGCCAATGTTTGGTGCCAGCCAACTCGAAGCGACCTTCAATGACTACCTCTCCGGCACGTCCGGTGGCAACCCGGTGGTCGAGTGGTTCGACAAATTGCTGAACCGGAACCGGCCTGGACACGATCTGCAACTGACACTTGACCTCGATTTGCAACAACAGGCTGTTGACTTGTTAGGCGAGCGTAACGGTGCGGTTGTCCTGATGGACGCAACCACCGGAGAGGTGCTTGCGATCGCCGGCTATCCAGCCTACGATCCCTCCAGACTGTATGCCAATGTTGGCCAGCAGTCGGAGGATGAGCTTGCTGCGATCGACCATTACTGGGCGGAACTGGTTGGCAACCCGGATGGGCCGCTGGTGTTCCGGCCGACACAGGGATTGTTTACGCCTGGTTCGACCTTCAAGACGATCACGGCAACGGCCGCCATCGCCGAGGGAGTAGCCAATCCGGATACGATTTACCGGAACGAGGGCGCGCTCGAGGTTGACGGCCGGATCATCATTGAGCTGAACCGTCCGGATACGTCAAGAGTGGACTGGACACTGGAAGAGTCATACAGCTATTCGCTGAACGTTGTGTTTGCCCAGATTGGACTGCAACTCGGAGCAGAACGTCTCTGGGATTGGGCAGAACGCTTCGGCATGCTCGACGAGGCACCATTTGATGTGTTGACCGATGCCGGCCAGCTTGCGTCGTCGTTGTCTGCGTTGCAGGACTCGCAGGCGCTGGTTGCCGATACCGCCTTTGGGCAAGGGGAGATCCTGACCTCTCCGCTGGAAATGGCAATGGTGGTCTCGGCAATTGCCAATGATGGCGACATGATGCGGCCGAGGCTC
>CAZRNC010000382.1:0-849 GCA_964601285.1 uncultured Thermomicrobiales bacterium
ACGCGGGTACATTGAACATTGGCGGTGTCAACGTTGCCGACCTGGCAGCCGAGTATGGCACACCGTTGTACATATACGATGAGGCATCTATCCGGAAACGTTGCACCTTCTACCGTGAGGCGCTGGCAGCATCACATCCGAGGCCAAGGGTCGTCTATGCCGGCAAAGCCTGGATGTCGATCGAACTGCTCAAGATCATCCACGAAGAAGGGTTGTCACTGGATGTCGTTTCCGCCGGTGAACTCTATGTTGCGCTGAAATCGGGCTTTCCGGCCGAGAAGATCTCACTGCATGGCAACAATAAAGGCCCGGACGAGCTGAAAATGGCGATCGATGCCGGCATCAAGCAGATCGTGATCGACAACTTCTACGAGATCGACTGTCTTGCCGAACTGACCGCCGGCCGGGAGACACCGTTCCCGGTGCTCTTGCGGGTCAATCCCGGAATCGATGTTCACACCCACGATTACCGGAAGACCGGGATTATCGACTCCAAGTTCGGGCTGGGTATCGAGACTGGAGATGCAGAGAAAGCGGTCGCCCGGATCGTTGCCGTTCCGGGTCTGGAGCTGAAGGGCTACCACTGCCACATCGGTTCCCAGATTTTCGAAGTCGAACCCTTCGTCGATTCCGTCTATACGTTGTATGAGTTCGCCGCCAACATGCGGAGCGCACACGGCATTGTTCCAGATGAGATTTCTCCGGGCGGCGGGTTTGGCGTGCCGTATGCACCGGGAGATCCGGAGGCGTTGGTCGAGGAGTATGTCCGGGCGATTGGCGCGGCCGCGCGAGAGGCTGCTGCCGAAGCCGGTTTCGCTGACCCGGAGCTAACGATTGAGCCTGGCCGGT
>CAZRNC010000382.1:859-3286 GCA_964601285.1 uncultured Thermomicrobiales bacterium
TGGTGTTGCGGTCTATACCGTCGGGGCGTCAAAAGAGATCCCGGGTGTCCGGACATACGTATCTGTAGATGGCGGGATGGCCGACAACATCCGACCGGCACTCTATGGTGCGGTATACTCTGCGGAACTCGTGACAGACAGGAATGCAGGAGAAACCAGACCGGTAACCATTGCTGGGAAATTCTGTGAATCAGGAGATGTCCTGATCAACGAAGTAGAGCTTCCGGAAATGCATCCTGGCGATCTGCTAGCGATCCCGGTAGCAGGAGCGTATTCGCTAGCGATGGCAAGTAATTACAATATGGCGCTTCGTCCGGCGGTGGTATTTGTAGCCAGCGGCAGCGCGCGACTCGTCCAACGACGGGAAACGTTTGAAGACCTCGTCCTCCGTGATGTAATGGACCTCGAATAGCCGTCGAAGTCCTCGAAACAGACCTAACAGGGTCGACCTGGCCCGACATCGCCAGCAGTCCCAAAAAGGGGTGTCCGTAGGTGATAGACCGTTCCGATCTTCCGGCCACGCAGAAGAGCGATCAATCGCCCCTCTCTCCCGGAGAAAAAACAAACGGCACCGTTCCGCCGGCAGATGCCGACGCGGTCGAGCATTTTATCCAGCTTGCCCGGAGCAATGGCTTTGTCTCCTGGGCCGACCTGACCGCCTCGCTGGACCCTGAACTTGACTCAACAACACTGGATGCCATTGAGAGCAAGTTGACTGCCCTCGGACTTCCAATCACTCGCGATGATGAGGAGGACGACCTGGAGACTGCTGCCGTCCAGGTTGTGCCCTCGCAGGAGCCGATTCGCCCTGAGGATGACCTTGCAAACGTCAACATCGACGATCCGGTGCGGATGTATCTTCGGGAGATTGGCCGGGTTGCACTGCTCACTGCTGAGCAGGAGGTCATGTACTCCCGGCAGATGGAGCGGCGTGAGTATCTGATCCGCACCCGCGCAGCGCTGGATGCCGGCAACAGTGCCGCAGCTGATGAGGTCTGCCTGGCTATCTATACGGCGTTCCGGGCCGGCTGGAACGTCGCCGAAGTGCTCTACCAGCAGATCCATCCCGACGCCGCTGCCGAATCCAGATCGGAGATGCTTGGGAAGCTGCTACCGGTAACCCAGTACTCTGCCGGGTGTATGAGCAAGGCAGCAGAAATTCTGGACCTGGCACCTGACGTGATCGAAGAGGAGCTTCGCCGGCGCAGTGTCGAATGGGACCTGTTGCCAGCGGAACTGCAGGAAATGCTATCTGACCCGGATACCTGGTTGGAACCCAACGAGGTCGCCCGGCTGCTTTCTACCAAACGCAACCGGCTGGAGCGTGAATACGGACGGATGATGGTCGAGGGTACTTCTGCACGAGAGCATCTGACCGAGGCGAACCTGCGGCTGGTGGTGAGTGTTGCCAAGAAGTACGTCGGCCGGGGCATGTCGATGCCGGACCTGATTCAGGAAGGCAACCTCGGTCTGATCCGTGCTGTCGAGAAGTTTCAGCATCACAAGGGGTTCAAGTTCTCAACCTATGCGACCTGGTGGATTCGCCAGGCGATCACCCGATCCATCGCCGACCAGGCCCGCACCATCCGTATTCCGGTGCATATGGTCGAGACGATCAACCGTCTGATCCGCACATCCCGCAGGCTGCAACAGGAACTTGGCCGCGAGCCGACCTCGGAAGAGATCGCCCGCGAGATGGAGCTTGCACCCGAGAAGGTGCGTGAAATCCTCAAGATCTCCCAGGATCCGATTTCGATCGAGATGCCCATCGGCGAGGAAGAGGATTCCAGCCTCGGAGACTTCATCGAAGACCAGAAAGCACTCGCGCCGGCCGATGCTGCATCGCACCAGATGCTCAAGGAGCAGATGGAAGATGTGCTGGACTCGCTCTCCGAACGGGAGCGCAAGGTCCTTGAGCTACGGTTTGGACTGGAAGATGGCCGCACCCGGACGCTTGAAGAAGTTGGCCGCGAGTTTGGTGTCACCCGTGAGCGTATCCGCCAGATCGAGGCCAAGGCCCTCAGGAAGCTGCGGCACCCCAGCCGTTCGCGGAAACTTCGCGATTACCTGAGTTGATCCTGACCTGCCTATCGTGTCATGCTGCCCTCGACCGTCGTTGGACACCATGGTGAAGGTTGAACGGTTGATTCGCTCGCGAGAGCAGACCAAGCTCTGCCTGTCATCCTGAGCGAAGTCGAAGGATATCGACCCTCGAATCTTGACGACACCTGGAAAGATCCGTGGCTCGAGATCCTTCGACTTCGCTCAGGATGACGGTGGGAGAGACTCAGGATGACAAACACACTGGCGGGTACACGCCAAAACGGGAACTCGTTCGCGCAGGCGGATGCATGCGATGTGCCGTTACGCAAAGACGGGGAATCACGGGGTTCACCCGGATGCGCCCACTGTGGCAAGCTTGAACGT
>CAZRNC010000383.1:0-2163 GCA_964601285.1 uncultured Thermomicrobiales bacterium
GGTCATCGGATGCCATCACCATGCCGCCACGCGGTCCTCGGAGCGTCTTGTGGGTTGTCGTCGTGGTCAGCTGTGCCTGGCCGATAGGCGTGGGATGCATCCCTGCTGCCACGATGCCGGCAATGTGGGCAATGTCAGCAAACAGGACCGCGCCGGCTTCATCCGCAATCTCTCGGAACTTCGCAAAATCGATCGTTCGGGAATATGCGCTCGAGCCGCAGACGATCACCTTTGGTTGGACCTCGAGCGCGGTCTTGCGAATCTCGTCGTAGTCGAGGCGTTCGGTCTCCGGGTCAATCCCGTAGGCGTGCGCTTCGAATACCTGCCCGGAGAAGGTCACTGGCGAGCCGTGTGTCAGGTGTCCACCATGGGCGAGATCCATGCCGAGAATCCGATCGCCTGGTTTCAACACGGAGAGATAGGCGGCCATGTTCGCAATCGCGCCGGAATAGGGCTGAACGTTGACATGGTTCGTTCCGAAGATCTGCAGTGCCCGTTCGATGGCCAGGGTCTCGGCCTCGTCGACGAATTCACAGCCGCCGTAGTAGCGCTTGCCGGGCAGTCCTTCAGCGTACTTGTTGGTCAGCACCGAGCCAGTCGCTTCCATCACGGCGGCACTGGTGAAGTTTTCGGATGCAATCAATTCAATCGTTCCGAGCTGGCGTTGCTCTTCACGCTTGATGATGGACGCGATCAGTGGGTCGGCCTTGGCCAGCGAAGACATCTATCTGCTCCAGATCTCATGCATGACGGAGCTGGCCGCGCTGGCCAGTCGATCAGATGATAACGCACGGACGGGTCAATCTTCCCGCCGGCGGCTCCGGAAGTGCAACACGATCGGGCTGCCCGTGAATTCCCAACGGTCGCGGATGTTGTTCTCCAGGTAGCGTTCGTAGGAGAAGTGGACATTGCGAGGATCGTTGCAGAAGAAGACGAAGCGTGGCGGACCGACATCTGATTGGGTGGCGTAGTAGAACTTCAGCCAACTACTTGGACGTGCTGGCGGTGGATGCTGTGCGACTGCCTCTCGAAGCATCTTGTTGACCTCGCCGGTCGTAATGCGCTTCTGTCGTTCGCCGTACACATGCAACGCAATCTCGATAATCTGGTTGACGCGCTGGCCGGTAACTGCCGATGTGAAGAGCAGCGGCGCGTAGGGCACGAACGAGAACGTATCGGCCGCCTGCTTCTCCCACTCGTTCATGGTCTTGGAATCTTTGGTCACCAGGTCCCACTTGTTGATGACGAGGATCAGGCCTTTTTGGGCCTCTGCGACGTAGCCGACAATGTGGGTATCCTGGGCGGTGAAGCCCTCTTCTGCATCCAGGACGACCATGACGACATCGGCTCGGTCAATGGCACGCATCGAGCGCAACACCGAGTGCTTCTCGACGCCAGGTTCGACCTTGCCGCGTCGACGAATGCCGGCGGTGTCGATCAACGTCACCATGTTGCCGGCCCAGTTGACATCGGTATCAATCGAGTCCCGAGTCGTACCAGGCGTGTCGGAGACGATCAACCGGTCCTGACCCATAAGCTTGTTGAGCAGTGATGACTTGCCAACGTTTGGACGTCCAACAACAGCGAATTTCGGGTAGTTCGACTCTTCCTCGACCTCGTCAGCTCGTGGAAGGAACGGGACCAGTGCGTCCAGCAGGTCGCCGGTTCCGATGCCATGCAGGCTACTGAATGCGATCGGCTCTCCGATGCCAAGTTCGTAGAACTCGACAGATGTTGCCCGCCGGGCTTCGTTCTCGGTTTTGTTTACGCCAAGGATGACCGGCTTCTCCGAACGCCGGATCAGATCGGCGACGTCATGATCGGCGGCCGAGACTCCGGTTGCACCATCGACGACCAGGATGATGACATCTGCTTCGTCGATCGCGAAGCGTGCCTGGTTCTGGGTGTTCTCAGAGATTTCTCTGGGCGCGAGGCGATCGTACTCATCGATGTCCTGCAGCCCACCAGTGTCGATGATCGTGAAGTCGATGCCCTGCCAGTCAGCATCGCCATACATCCGGTCCCGGGTCGTGCCGGGCAGGTCTTCAACAATGGCTCGTCGCTCTCCGACCAGCCGGTTAAACAGGGTTGATTTGCCGACGTTTGGCCGGCCGACAATTGCGACGATTGGTTTCATGAGATTGCTATCCAGATTCACGCGGC
>CAZRNC010000383.1:2173-3282 GCA_964601285.1 uncultured Thermomicrobiales bacterium
ACGCGGCCAACAGGTCAAGCATTCAAGCGTACCATGCTGCGCGGCAAGAGAAATCCGGCCGGAAAAGCTCCGGCCGGATTCGTTGGTTCGAGTTATTGACTATGACTGGCTAACGACTTTGACAAACTGGTCGATAGCGTCCTTGCCGGTCATTTCGGTTGCGCAGATCAGCATGCAATCTGCGAGATCCGGGTTGACGTTGCCAAGGTCAAAGCCGCCGATGATGCCGGCATCCTGCAACGCCTTGTTGATCGCTGCCGGGTTATCCTGGCAGCGGACTGTGAACTCGTTGAAGAAGTGACCGTCGTTCACCACGGTGAACTTGCCGGTTGCTTCGAGTTGCGACGCCAGATAGTGGGCATTCTGGTAGCAGACCTCGGCAATCTGACGCAGGCCAGACGGCCCGACCGTTGCCATGTAGACAGTCGCTGCCAGTGCCATCAACCCCTGGTTTGTACAGATGTTGCTGGTGGCCTTCTCCCGGCGAATGTGCTGCTCGCGAGTCTGGAGCGCGAGCACGAAGCCGCGTTTGCCTTCAGTGTCCGTCGTCATGCCGACCAGACGACCGGGCATCTGGCGAACCAGATCCTTTCGGGTCGCCAGCAGACCAACCACCGGGCCGCCGAACGACTGGCTGACTCCGAGCGATTGCCCTTCACCGGTCACGACATCTGCGCCGAACTCACCGGGTGCCTTGAGCATGCCAAGCGCAATCGGATAGGCCGAGACCAGCAGCTTGCCGCCGCAGGAGTGCGCCTTTTCACCGATGGCGGCGAGATCCTCAATCGACCCGTAGAAGTTTGGATACGACACAACCAGACAGGCCAGCTCGTCGTCCAAATATGGATCGAAAGCGGCGGGATCGGTCAGCAGCCCATCTGCCGGAAGCGGTAGTTCAACCACATCAACTCCGACACCCTCGGTGTAGGTGCGAAGCACCTTGATGTAGTTCGGATGAACCGTGCCAGCGACGACGACTCGCTTGCGCCCGGTGCGGGTTGAAACGGTCAGTAGCGCACCTTCTGCCAGCGCCGTAGCGCCGTCATAGAGCGAAGCGTTGGCCACTTCCATGCCGGTCAGTGATGCGACCATCGTCTGGTACTCGTAGA
>CAZRNC010000384.1:0-3281 GCA_964601285.1 uncultured Thermomicrobiales bacterium
GGGGCGCTTGGCTACTGGCTGGGACAGCAGGATGTTCAACGTGGCGATCAGCCGTGGTTCTACTACCTGCTGATGCTGCCGCAGTACGAGTTGGTAGCAGTCGTGCTGACGCCGTTGGCCGGGGTGGTCACGCTGAAACGGATCATCCCGAAGATCCGGGCCGGCGAACCGGTTGGCAAACGCAACTATCTCTGGGGACTCTTCCTCTGGTGGACGCTGGTCCACCTGGCTGTCTTCTCCTGGGCAGGTGAGAAAATGCCCTGGCTGACGGTCCACATGGCGCTGCCGATGATTCTGCTCTCCGGCAGCCTGATCGGCGATACGATCGAACGGCTCGAATCGCGGTTCTCCGAGGGTCGCCTCGGCACCATGAGTCTGGTTGCTGGCGGCGTGACTCTTTCCGGGGTTGGCTGGTTCTTGCTCTGGAGCTGGGCAAGCGCCGGCGCATGGACCGGTGAGGTGGGTTCGGCGACGCGGGAGCTGCAGCCGGTTGTTGCCAACAACCTCTGGCTGCTCTACCTGCCGCTGATTGCGTTGGTGCTGGTGATCCTGGCTGGTGTCTACCGGCTTGGTCCCCGCACCGGGTTGGCCGTTGCCGGGCTGGCGCTGGTCGGGCTGCTGGTTCTTGGACAACTGCACCTTACCTATCGCATGACGTTCGTTGAAGGTGATACACCTCGGGACATGCTTATCTACGTACAATCCTCTCCGGATGTCACCCAGGCAGTCGAAGACCTCGGCCGGCTATCCCGGGAGCAGACTGGCGGGTTGGACCTTGCAATCTGGTATGACTCGGGGACATCCTGGCCGATGCAGTGGTATTTGCGGGGTTATCAGAACAAGCGCTTTTTCGGAACGCGGCTCGATTCCCCGCCGGATGTGCCGGTGGTGTTGATTGCTGGTGAGTACCTTTCAAACGAGAACCGGGCGATGCTCTCCGGCTACACTGGTACGGAATATGCCTTGCGATGGTGGTTCCCGGAGGATGAGACTTACCGGCGATTCGCGATCGCACCGGAACTGAACAAGGAGTGGCGGCAGAATTACCAGAGTTCCGCACCCGCGCCGTACGGCTTGCTGGACGTGCTGGGGAGTGTCTGGAACTCGGTCTGGTCGTTGCATGAACCGGAACAGCAACTACGGATGTTCCGGCTGGTTGCGTTCCGCGACCTGCCGGCGCCGATCGGCTCGTATAACTTTCATGTCTTTGTCCGGAATGACCTGATCGAAACATACAACGACATTCGCTATTAGGCATGCACTGCGGAGGAAACGGGTTGGCAGACGGGATCTCGATGGAACAGGACCACGACCAGATCGACGAACCGGTAGCTGCAACGGTGCTGGACCGGCAATTCAGCATCCCGCTCGAACTGGGCCGGATCGTGCCAATCAGCCTGGCGCTGGTATCGGCCACGTTGTTGCGTTTGCCGGGACTCGACCGTTGGCCGCTGACTCCTGCCGAGGGTGAGCTTGCGTATACGTCGTGGAACCTGCTGATTGGTAACGATCTGCCGGATGGACTGTTGGGACAGCCGTTTCTGGTGATCTGGACAGCACTGTTCCAGTTTTTGGGCCATGCGACAGATAGCGTCGTCCGGATGTCGGCGGCGTTGCCAGGCGTTGCGCTGGTGTTGCTGGCGGTCCTGCTCGGCTGGAGGTTCGGACGGCTTCCGGTTGCTGCGGCCGCAGTGCTGCTGGCATGGTCGCCGACGATGGTCGCTGGTTCACGCCGGCTGGATGGCGGCATGGTCGTCGCTTTGCTGGTGCTGACACTGATCGCGCTGGTGTTGGCCGGCCGGAAGTCCGAGCGTCCGGCGTTCGGGATCGCAACCGGTGTTGCGTCAGCATCGCTGTTGCTGACCGGTCCGGCCGGCATTATCGGATTGTTGCTGGCCATCTTCGCGCTGATCGCGATTGACGGAGTTGCTGCACTCCCGAAAGGCCGCGGACTGCTGCACAGCAGTGTTGCATTTCTGGCGACCTGGGTGTTGATATCCACGGCGTTCCTGACACGCCCCGGTTCGCTGATCTCGGCGACGGCCGAGATATTCCGCCAATTCGGATCAGAACATCTGGCCAACATTGGCGATCGCTTCCATGTCCCGGTCTTTAACCTGGTCATTCACGAACCGCTGTTGCTTGGGCTGGCACTGCTTGGATTGCTTGCTCCGGCACGCCGCGAGCTTGCACGAGGATTTGGCATCTGGTTTGCGGCTGCGCTCGTGCTGGTGTCTGCTCTGGGAGGTTTCGGGCTTGCCGGGCATATGCTGGTTGTGTTGCCACTCGCGCTGCTGGCCAGTCTTGGAGCAGCCTGGCTGATCGAGCGCGTTCCCTGGGGTCTCGTCCGTGGTGGTGCGGGGCTGCTCTACATGACAGCGCTGATTCTGCTGTTGTTTGCGGCGTTGAGCCTGGTTGGAATCGTTGCGCCGGCCGGTGGGCTGAATGGCTGGTCATGGTTGGTGAGTCTTGCCGCAGTGGTGCTGTTTGCCATTGTTCCGCTGGTCGTCTTCGTTTCGCTGATTGCTCCGAGGATCACCGGGCACCATCTGGTCCTTGCGGTGACGGCGGCGCTGTTCGTCATTTCGGCGCTAACGGTCCGGGCGTCGGTGCTGGCAGCAAGTGAACGTCCCGGTGAGCCGAAGGACCCGCTGGCACAGGAGATGCTGGCCCAGAGCCTGCCTGCCGTGATCTCACGCATTGAACGGGTGTCGATCGACCTCACCCGGACGGAACGATCGCTGGAAGATCCGACCGGGGGGTTCGGCATCCGGATTGCGATTGACGAAGAGATCGAGCAGCCGCTTGCCTGGTATTTCCGGGATTTCCCGTTCGTGACCGTGTTCAACCCGGAGCAGGAAGGCCCAGGTCTGGACGCTCAGGTCGTCTTCCTGGCAGGCGAGCGTGACCCGGAGATCGCTGTGCCTGCGATGGCGAGTGAAACGTACCTTTACCGTTTCCAGTCGCCATCGGTATACAGCAACCCTGACTGGTCCGGCTTTGCCGCGAGCCTCTTCCGGATCGGAGACTGGCGCGAGTTCTGGGGATTCATGATCCACCGCGCGGAACCGGACCAGGTGGACCGCGAGGATTTCCATCTGGCCCTGGCCCCGGCAATCGCCGAGCGGCTCTTTGGGCCGACCGGTCCCTTCAATCTCGATGAGCTGGCTGGTGCCGGCACTGAAGGCGGGCAGTTCAACGCGCCCAGAGGCATTGCAATTGGAGACGACGGCCGGATCTATGTCGTCGATGCCGGGAACCAGCGTGTGCAGGTGTTCACG
>CAZRNC010000385.1:0-3255 GCA_964601285.1 uncultured Thermomicrobiales bacterium
GACAGCAGATGTTGAGGGGTTCGACGCGAGCTACAAGCTTGCGATTATTGGTTCGTTGATCTCGGGCCGGCACATCCGTCCGGAAGAGATCGACCGCACCGGCATTTCCGGGGTGACCTCAGCTGATATCGAGGATGCGAAGCAGCGAGGCGGAACGATTCGCCTGATCGCATCGGCAGAGCGCAATGGTGACGAACTGCGCCTCAAGGTCGCGCCGACGTTCGTGAGCGGCGACGACCTGTTTTCACGTGTCGCGGCGAACTACAACGCACTGGAGATCGTTGGCGACCGGGTTGGACCAGTGCTGCTGCACGGTCAGGGGGCCGGGCCAGCGCCGACATCCAGCGCGATCTTGTCGGATGTTTTCGAGGCAATGCGCACCGGCGCGGCTGCTACGCCGGCGGTCAATCTGTCCACGACTTGATCGGGATCGAGAAGTCGGTTTCGAACAGTTCAAACGCGTCATCCTGCGGCTGGTATCCGAGCAGTTCCCGTGTCTGGGAGAGGTCCATCCGCAGGAACCGGTTGTTGGACAGGCCGGCGACGATCGCAAACTCAATGTTCGGAGTGGTGATGCAAAGCTCCAGCAACTGGTTGAGGTCTCGCTCGGAGACATAGCCGGCGAAATTCTCCGGCGTCAGCTTCTCGTGGAACCAGGGCGCATCGTAGGAGCCAATCCGCACGCAGATTGTTGAGAGTCCTAGCGTGTGGGCGTAGTAGCTGCCGGTGGCTTCGCCAAAGCACTTGCTGACGCCGTACATGTTGACCGGCTTGTACGGCGTCGATTCGTTCGACTGAATTCGGGGCGGATAGCCGATGACGGTGTGGACGCTGCTGGCGAAGACAACCCGCCGGCAGCCTGCTTCGTGGGCTGCCTGAAAGATGTTCCAGGTGCCCTTGATGTTGTTGTCCAGCAGCGATTCATAGAAGCCGGATTCCGGTGATGCCGATGCTGCAAGGTGGACGACAGTGTCGATTCCCAGGCAGGCCTTCCGACAGGCATCGAGGTCGGCAACATTTAGCGATACGACGTCATCGTGCTCACCAGTCGATTCATGCAGTGGTTCGCTGTTGATGTCTGCCAGGCGGAACGAGAACTTGCCGCGGGCGTGCTTGTAGAAGGCGGTGCCGATTCGGCCCGCGGCGCCGGTCAGGAGAATCCGGTGGGATGTTTCCTGAGCGTTCAAGGCTTCGCCTACATCAACCCTGGGATTTTGATTCCGCCGGTGAGTTCGGCCATCTTGTTTGCGGAGAGTTCTTCGGCGTTGTTCATGGCGTCCTGGACAGCTGCCAGGATCATGTCTTCCAGCATTTCGACATCTTCAGGATCGACTGCTTCCGGGGCGATCTTGATGCCGTGCATCTGGCGCAGGCCACTTACCTGGGCGGTGACCATGCCACCGCCGGCCGAACCTTCGATGATCGTTTCTGCCAATTCCTCCTGAATCTTCTGCATCCGGTTCTGCATCTGCTGGATCATGCGCGGATTGATATTCAACTGAGGCTCCTCAACTGGTTACTCGATGGGACGTTTTGGCAATTGTATCAGCGGGGATTGCGGCTACTGCTTGCGGTGCGAGGTGATCCAGCCGGCAACCCGTTCCTGCAGGGCAACGGCATTGGCGCGTGATTCCGGACTGACCGGCCGGCCGTCGAACATCATCGCAAGTTCATCTGTGCGGACGCTGCCGGTCACGACCTTCGCGACGGTTTCAGTGCGCTCTCCGTCGTCCTTCTTCAGCATGACCGTGTGACGATCTGCAAAGGCGGCGATCTGCGGCAGGTGGGAGATGACGATCACCTGATGGCTGTCGCTCAGCCCCCAAAGCTTCTCTCCGACGACCTGGCCGCTGCGGCCACCAACCCCGACATCAATCTCGTCGAACACCAGCGTCGGAGTTTCGTCAGCATCGGAGAGGATTGACTTCAACGCCAGCATGAACCGGGCCGTTTCGCCGCCTGATGCGACCCGGGCGAGCGGTCGCAACTCTTCACCGGCGTTGGCAGCGAGATAGAAGGTCACCCGGTCAATGCCAGTTCGATCCACCGCCACAAATTGGTCGCTAAAGCGGATGCCGTCCGGATCAGGAGGATGCTGGAAACGGACCTCGACATTTGCCCGGCCCATGTTCAGCTCGTGGATCGTCTCCTCCGCCTGCCGGGCGAGGTCAATTGCTGCCACCTTGCGTGCCTCTGACAGTGTGGTTGCAGCAGATTCGAGGCGTTCGCGCGTCTTCTGCTCCTGTTGGCGTATCGAGTCGACATCGCGGTCTTCACGTTCAAGTTGTTCGATTTCGCTCTGAATTTCTTCACCATGGGCGATGACCGATGCGAGGTCAGGACCGTATTTACGTTTCATTGCCCGGATGAGTTCGAGCCGTTCGTCGATTTCTGCCAGGCGTTCAGGTTCGGACCGGAGCGTATCGGCATAGTTGCGGATCTCGGCGGCGACGTCTTCAAGGGTAAAGAGGGCATCCTTCAGCCTGCTGCCGGCTTCGACGAGCGAGCTGTCGACCTCGGCGATGCTGTCCAGCGACGCTTCTGCCCGGCGAATCTGGTCGAGACCTGCAGCGCCGGTGGTGGGGTCCGATAGGTCGCCTTCGAGTGCGGCAAACGTTTCGGCAGCGGCCAGTGTCAATCGTTCGGCATTGGCCAGGCGTGTTCGCTCGGAGCGTAGTTGTTCCTCTTCATCTGGTTGGAACTGTGCAGCAAAGATCTCTTCCGACTGGAAGCGGAGGGCATCCAGCCGTTGTGCGCGTTCGCGTTGCTCCTCGTCGAACCGGGCGAGACGTCCCCGAATTTCTGACCAGGCAGCAAAGAGATGGGCAACGTCATCGCGTTGCCCGGATGTGTTGGCGAAACGGTCAAGCATGTCGAGCTGGGCGCTGCTCCGCAACAAGGAGAGATGGTCACTCTGGCCATGGATGTCGACCAGGAGTTCACCGAGCCGGGTTAGCGTTGCAGCGGTGAGCGCACGACCATTGACCCGGGCAGTGGAGCGGCCCGAAACACTCACATCGCGGGACAGGATCAGTGGATCGTCGGGTTCCAGTTCAACCCCATGCTCTGCCAGGATCGCATCTATCCGGGAGCGGTTCGCGATGCATTGCAGATCGAAGACCGCTTCGACATAGGCGGACGACTCCCCGGTGCGGACGAAATCAGACGACGTTCGCGCTCCAAGAACTGCCCCAAGTGCATCAATGACAATGGACTTGCCGGCGCCGGTCTCACCGGTCAGGGCATTTAGCCCAG
>CAZRNC010000386.1:0-3214 GCA_964601285.1 uncultured Thermomicrobiales bacterium
TTTAACAGAAACTGCTTTGATTCTTCATGCATGTCCCTACCCCTCTCAAGTCATCATCGTTCCATGTTGCACGCACATCCTAGCAACTCTGGAACGCTAAAAACGGCCACGAAGAGGGCAGGTGCGCATTGCAATGCGTCACCGGCACCAACCAATTCAGGATCATCGAACGTATGCGGGGAAGAACGATGTTTAGCCTGTCATCCTGAGCGAAGCCGAAGGATGACAAATCAACAGGCATGCGGAAGCGAAGATTGGAATGATTTACACCCGGACGCATTGCAATGCGCCCCTACCCCTTCGGGGGCGTTTCTTTTCTCATCAGAATTCCAACCAGGACGGCGACGTCGCTAATTCGATGCGAAGAATGGTGGTGACTTCCAACTACTCCACCATCTCCCCCAACCTCCGGATCCTCAACGCGAGGGTGTAGGCGAGGCGGATCTCGTCGTGGTGGAGATCGCTACCACCGAGGGCGGTGATGCGGGCGAGGCGGTAGCCGAGGGTGTTGCGGTGGACGTTTAACAACTCGGCGGCGGCAGTGGTGGAGCCGCCGGCGGCGAGGTAGCCGCGGAGGGTTTCGACCAGGTCACTGCCTCGGTCGCGGTCGTGCTGTTCCAACGGGGAGAGCAACCGGTCGGCAAAGGCGGTCAGACGGTCTGCGCCGGGCGGGAACGCATGCGGATCCTGCACCGGCAGCAGCAGGTCGTAGACTGATCCTTCAACCTCAATGCCGGCGGAGCTGAGCTGGGCCAACGTTCTGGCTTGCCGGGTGGCGTGCTGGGCGACAGCATAGCCGTTGCGCGGATCGCTGCGAGTCAGGATCACATCCGGCTGATCGCTGATCGCTGCCTCGAGTTCCGTCCACCAGCCGGATCGGCTTGCCTGCGGGATGACGATTGCCAGTTCCAGCGGTGAGAGAATGCAGGCCCGTTCGCGAATCTCCCGGCGCAGGGCAGTGCGGATACGTCCATCGAAACCGGGCTGATTCCCGGTGAACAGGGCGATGCTGTACGGCTCATCGGAGTCAATTGCAAGCGCCTGGAGCCGCGGCCCGACCTGGGCCGGCGGCAGGTGACCAAGCAGCACATCGGCCAGCAGGGCTTCGCGGCTGGATGGCATGTCAGACGAACGACGCAACCCACCCGTGCCCAGGAAGGCCTCGATCGCCGTCAGGGATTGAGCCAGAACCAGCCGGCCGGCTTCCGGAGAACCTGTTGCACCAGGTCCGATGGCGAGGACGACCAATTCACCGTTCTGTAGCTGCGTTTGCTGGTGAACCCATCCTTCAGGTGTCGTCGAAAGCTCGTCCAACCTGCCCGGCCGCAGGGTAAACGGCAGCCGCCGCGGAGCATGGCGAGAGCGGGCAACAACTCGCCCCCGGCTATCAAGCAGCAGCAGGTCGCGCTTGCCAATTTCGCCGGCGACTGCAAGCAGTGCATCGAGATCGGCCCCGCCAATTGAGGCAACCGAGAGCGCACGGGAGAGATCGGATCCAAGGCGGTAGAGTTCCGCCCGGTGCTCAGTAATCAACCGGTTCAGCCGGTGTTCTGCATCCTGAATAAACGCTTCCGGCGCACGCAACACCGGTATGCCGGGAACAGGATCGCCGGCAAACGTCTCTTCAACCAGGATGCCGCTGATCGACTGGCCAGTCAGAATCCGGGCGACGTCCCGCCAGGCAATGGTCTCGTTCCGCTGCAATTCTTCCAGTGATTTACGGGGAACGATGACCAGTTCGCCACCACGAATTGGTGAAATGGCGGGTGGAGTTGGCAACACGGTTACCGCCCAGGTCAGCGGAAGCATCCGGCCGTCTTCGTCACCATCCCAGCGCAAATCCGGTTCCCAGGCGACGATATCTCCCACCACGATTTCCGACACAAACTGTCACTTTCTGCGTTCGGGCATCCTGCACAACTACGTCAGGAATCCGAGGATACCCCTGCAAACGTCATGTGCATAGCGCCGGATCGGACTGTTCCAATCCAATATCTTGGCCTTGGCAGCCAATCATGGCATTATTGGTGGTTGGAGCCATCCAATACAGGGGCCAACAGGTGATCCACGAAGGGCAGTGCGAACAGCATGATGCAGATCGTTGTCGACCGCGAAAGTGCCACCCCGATCTACATTCAGATCGCCCGCCAGATCCGGCAGGCAATCGTTGAAGGGGAGCTTGCCCCCGGAGAACGTCTTCCACCGGAACGCCGCCTTGCCGCGCTCCTTGGTGTCAACCGGACCACCGTTGTCAACGCCTACCGCGAGCTGGCCGCCGACGGACTGGTCTCCGGCCAGGTTGGACGGGGAACCATCGTTACCCACCGTTCCCGGCGATCCGGCAATGGCGCTCATGCCCGCTCACACCCGGTCTCCGGTGGTCACGAACCGTCATGGGTTGCCGAACTGGAAACCGGTGTCTATCCCCCACAGCGCAACGGATACCCGGCAGGAGAACGTACCCGCAACAACCCGATTCCCTGGGCACAGCTCTTCACTCCGGCAACCGAGGTGATGAACGATCCGATGCTCCACGACGCAATGATCGTCTCGGCCCGGCCGGACGTTATCCGGCTGGCAACCGGCACGCCATCTCCCCATCTCTATCCGATAAACACCATCCGCGAACTGCTGGACGAGGCGCTGCACAACAACGGTCAGGTACTGTTGCAACACACGCCGACCGAAGGCTATGGCCCGTTGCGCGAGGCACTGGCCGGCTGGATGTCTGACTCCGCCAATGATGCCGGGTCGCAACTCGACCTGCATCCGGAAAATGTTGTCGTCGTTGCCGGCTCACAGCAAGGGCTCTATCTGATCGCCCGGACCCTGATCGAACCGGGCGACCTGATTGCCGTTGAGTCGCCAACCTATCTCGGCGCAGCCCAGGTCTTCCGGGCTGCCGGTGCAAGGCTGCTGCCGATTCCTGTCGATGAAGACGGCATGAACGTCGATCTGTTACAGGAACTGATCCCCCGCCGCCGGCCGAAGCTGATCTACACCTTGCCGACGTTCCAGAATCCCAGCGGCACGGTGATGGGCATGGGCAGGCGCATGCGACTGCTCGATCTGGCAGCGCGTTACCAGATTCCGGTGATCGAGGATGACCCCTACGGCGCATTGCGCTACGAAGGCCGCAACCTGCCAACCCTGGCGGCACTCGACCGCTCGGCCGGCCGTCAGAATGTCATCTATCTCAGCACGATGTCGAAAA
>CAZRNC010000387.1:0-3211 GCA_964601285.1 uncultured Thermomicrobiales bacterium
GCCAGGTTGCAGGGAGTCAACGCCATCAACATCAACACTGTCTCCCAGGCGTTGCGCCCGCCGGTTGTCGCCGGTGAAGAGATGACCTTGACCATCGTCCAACCGGGACGAGAGAGTGGACAGGGCATCGGTTTCCTTGATGACGGTACATTGATTGTCGTCGAGGACGGAGTACACCACGTTGGCGAGAGCGTCACGGTGATCGTTACCCGGATGCTCCAGACCGGTACCGGCAGGATGGCATTTGCTACGTTGAAGTCCGAGGCGCTCAGATGACCCGGTCCTGCGGAGTGATTATCGTCGCGGCCGGCAGTGGCCGGCGATTCGGCGATCAGGACAAAGTGCTGGCGCATCTCGGTGGCCGTCCAATGATCGAGTGGTCGCTGGATCTGTTCTCTGGAATTCCAGGCATTGAACAGATTGTCGTTGTTGCCGGGACACATTCGATCGAACGGATCCAGGATTTGGCAACGGGTTTTGGTACGTGCGATGTGACGGTATGTATTGGCGGCGACACCCGGCGCGACTCTGTCCGGGCCGGATTCTCTCAACTGAAATCAACGATTGAGATGGTGGCTGTGCACGATGCTGCCCGGCCGCTGACTAATTCCGGACTGGTCGAACGTGTGTTCCAGGCTGCGGCTGTTCATGGTGCAGCAGTCCCGGGACTGCCGGCAACGGACACCATGTATCAGGTCGGGCCCGATGGGATTGCCGCGTCCACTCTTCCTCGCGACGCGCTACGTGCTGTCCAGACGCCACAAGTCGCCCGCTATGCCTGGTTGCACGCCTGCCTGCAACCGGAAGGTGAATACACCGACGAGGGTAGCGCGCTGATCGCATCTGGCTATCCGGTGTACGTCGTCGACGGTTGCCCTGAGAACATCAAGATTACCCATCCGGACGATCTTGAACGGGCAGAAGCCATACGATCGCGACGGAGTTTGTGATGCGGATTGGTCTGGGCTACGACATCCACAGGTTCGGCGAAGGACGGCGCCTGATTCTTGGGGGGATTGAGTTTCCCGGCGAGCAGGGACTGGATGGCCACTCCGACGCCGATGTCGTGCTGCACGCGGTTTCTGACGCGATTCTCGGGGCTGCTGCTCTGGGTGATATCGGCGACCATTTTCCGCCGGACGATGAACAGTGGGCCGGTGTGGATAGCGGTGCGCTTCTGCAAACCGTCGTTGCGATGGTCGATGCCCGCTACAGCATTGTGAATGTTGACCTGACTATCATCGCCGAACAACCGAAGATCGGGCCGCGGCGCCTTGAAATGCGCCAGCGGTTGGCAAACCTGTTGTCGATCCAACTGGATCAGGTGAGTATCAAAGCCACAACCAACGAACGGCTTGGGGCCGTCGGCCGGCAGGAAGGAATTGCTGCCATGGCCAGTGTATTGCTTGAGGAGCGCAGGTGAGAGTTCTTGTCCAACGGGTGAGTAGCGCCCAGGTTGATGTTGCCGGCGAAACAGTTGGCAAGATCGGCACCGGATTTCTGTTGCTGGTGGGTGCCGGGCACGAGGACACCGAAGCTGATGTCGACTATCTGTCCGAGAAGATTGCGAACCTCCGGATCTTTGCCGACGATGATGGCAAGATGAATCGTTCGGCGTTGGACGGTGGCTTCGAGATGCTGGTGGTGTCGCAGTTCACGCTGCACGGCAACGTTCGCAAGGGACGCCGTCCGTCGTTTATTGGTGCCGCTCCCCCGGAGATCGCTGAGCCGTTGGTTGACTTGCTGGCCGCAAGGCTGCGCGGTTTGGGATTACACGTCGAGCAGGGCGTTTTCGGTGCAGAGATGGCCGTTTCACTGGTCAACGACGGCCCGGTAACGATCTGGCTCGACACGGTCGAACTCCGCGGATAGCACCCTGGCAAGCCGCGAGATCGAACCGGTTGTTCATCAGACCATGACGTCTCGAAGGTCCTTCTGTTACTTCTGGGCTACAGGTCCAAAGTACGTGCTATGCTATATTTTCTCCATTGTTCAAGCGCAACGATGACGGGCTGTGAACTACCAGACCGTTGCTCGATGGGTACGTACGTACGCAGGAGAAATTCATGACCAAGTCGGTGCACACCCTCGGCGGAGAAACGCTTGACCAGACACCGCAACCGCAGGATCTGTTTGAGGAGGACCAGCCGATGGCCGATGCAAACGCTCACGAACCTGGTCCAAGTTTTGTGCCGGATGACGTTCCGACAACGCGCCTCGCCGAGATGCCGGCCTGGTTGCAGACGTTCGCTGCACAGGAAATGCCGGACCTGGAAGACGCCGAGCCGGAAGCGGATGTTGAACTTGATGCCGAACAGCCCGAGCAGGTCAACACAGCGGTAGAGCTGCCGTCTGATGACATTGTGCTTCCCGACTGGCTTCAGGATGACGGCCCGGAAGTCGATGTGATCCAGCCACTTGCTGAAGATGATGACATCGAGGATTTCTCGATTGATGCCGTTGCTGCTGCTCCGTTCCTTGATGGAATTGGAGACCCGGTCAACACCAACCCTGACACCTTCATTAGTGAAGATGACTTGCCTGACTGGCTTCGAGCATTCTCTGAAGAATCGACGCCGGAAGCGACGTTGGCAGAAGCTCCGGATATCGCACCTGGGATGGTTGCAGCTGAGGCAGTTCAGGTTCGAGTGCCTCCGGTTGAGAATATCTGGCTCTCGGACAGTGACCGGCGAGCCCTTGGCCCTGGCGGGACGCTGTTTGCCCTGTTGGCTTCCAACAAGGAAACTGATGACGGTGCGGAAGACCTGTTCCGGGAATCCGAATCAGGCGGCGCATCAGCGCCGGAGGCGGCGAAGGTTGCCGAATCATCAACTGGAACATCCGGGCAGGATGACGGTGCGAAGCGGAAGTCTCGACAGCTACTGTTGCTGACCCTGGCAATCGTTGTTCTGGTCATCATGATTTCCTACATGGCATTCCGCTAGATTCTGAACCCGAACTGAACGATAATCCTTGTATCTCGTAATGAAGGAGCCGGCCGGTGGTACAGCAGTACGCTGGAATTGAGGAAGAGGTACGGACCTCAATGAGTAGCGGAAACCCGGGAACATCGGCGCTGGGATCTGGTCTGATTGTCGATATCGACCGGCATCGCGTTCGCGCGGTGCTTGTGGATACCGTCGGCGGGCATGGCCGGTTTATCAGCTCTGCCGCTGTCAGTTCCACGATCCAGCCGCCGGTTGGCGACGGC
>CAZRNC010000388.1:0-3206 GCA_964601285.1 uncultured Thermomicrobiales bacterium
GTGTCGAGACCGAACTCCCCCATGAACTCCAGCAGCCGACGGCCGCCAACATCATTGCCGGCGACCTGGGCATGAATGTCGCCCAGCACCGGCTCCGGAGTCCGAACGTTGGCAGCGATCAGCTTCACCAGTTCCTGGTTCTCTTCACCGGCGTCGTAGAGCTTGGTAATCGGAACGAAGAGCCCCTCTTCGTACACCGACCGCGCGTCCGTGCCCAGACCACGTCCCCCAATATCCAGCACGTGGCAGGTATTTCCGAAATAACCCACCAGTTGGTCATCCCGGAAGACTGGCGTGATCACCGTGAAATCGTGCAGGTGACCAGAGGTCTTCTGCGGGTCGTTGGTAATCAGCACATCGCCTGGAACCAGCGTCTCGGCTGGAT
Source organism: uncultured Thermomicrobiales bacterium (assembly GCA_964601285.1). Lineage (GTDB taxonomy): Bacteria > Chloroflexota > Chloroflexia > Thermomicrobiales > CFX8 > CAYWXR01. The sequence goes on from CAZRNC010000388.1 coordinate 386, forward strand.
AAACGGCCAGGAAATGGTGAATACAGGTGGCCATGGCGTTGATGTGACCGGGCGTGCCAGTCACCGCCTGGGCGATCATGTAGCCACGTGTGTCGAACACACCTGCCGAAAGGTCGCCAGATTCGCGGACAATGGTCGTGAACGAGGTCCGCATCAACGCCGTCGCCTGCTCGTTGACCACAGCAACCAGACGGTTCCACATCACTTCCAACCGGATCGGATCGATCGGTGCTGTCTGGACGGTCATTTCATTCCACTCTCCCATTTGCTCCGGACATTCCGTAGGGGCGAATTGCCTCACCAGTGCCAACTGATTCCGGTTTTGGCTTGTGCATCCCGCTTTCACTGTCATCCTGAGCGAAGTCGAAGGATCTCATTCCATGCAATTTGGGGATATCTCGAATGTCTCGTGGAAAGAGATCCTTCGGCTTCACTCAGGATGACTATAGGGGAAGCTCAGGATGACAATTTAAACGCCGTTCTCCCCGCGTAAGAACGACGATCCTGAAATAATTGGAACACGTGGTGAATTGCATTCACCCTTGGACGGTTGGCAAGTCGACGACGATGTTCAACAGGTCGTCAACCTGGACTTGTGACTTCCGGCCAATGATCAGCGTTGACTCTCGCTCCTCGATCACCGCCGGCCCACCGAACCGCACACCAGGCCCGAGCTTGTACCGGTCAAACACCGGCACCTCGACGAATGCCCCATCTTCCGGGAGATAGATCAGCCGTTCTCCCTTGATCGCGTCCAGCGACATCGTGCTCAATCCTTCAGACCGGCCAAGCAGGTGCAACGGCAGATCCGGACGTGGAGCAGAGACCACGACACGCCAGGTGAGCGCCTCTATCGAATTGCCGGCTGCAATCCGGGCATAAAGCCGGCGATAGATCGACTCAAACGACGAGACCAGCGCCTCAAGCGATTCCGGGCCAAGCTCCCCTTCCGGCACCGCAACCGGCACCTCGTGGCCCTGACCGGCGTAGCGCATTTCGACCGTCCGGTGCACCCGGATATCGTCCGGCGAGACACCGGCACCGCCGAGGATCTCGCGTCCTTCGGCTTCCATCCCGGCGTAGAGCTGGTTCACCTCACCCCAGTCGATCCGGTCCAGTGGAGCGAACAGCGTGCGGACGAAATCGAACGCCAGTGGTGCCGCCAGAAATCCAACGGTCGATGTGACACCCGCGCCGAGTGGCACCACCAGTTGCGGTGCTTTCAGTATCTCGGCCACCCGGTAGGCATGCACCGGCCCCGCTCCACCAAAGGCAAAGACCGGGTAGCTGCGCGGATCCTTGCCGTTCTCGACGGCGTGCATTCTGGCGGCCCCGGCCATGTTCTCGTTGACGACCTGATGGATACCCCATGCCGCCGCGTGCAGACTGAGTCCGAGCGGCCCGGCGACATGCTCAACAATGGCAGCCTTGGCCGCGCCAGCATCCAGACGCATTCGCCCGCCGAGGAAGTAGCGAGGATTCAGGAACCCCAGCACCAGGTCGGCATCGGTGACGGTGGGTAGCGTACCGCCATTCCCGTAGCAGACCGGACCGGGATCCGCACCAGCCGAATCCGGCCCAACCTTGAGCAGCCCCAACGCATCGACCCTGGCAATCGACCCGCCGCCCGCGCCGATCTCGATCATCTCGATCACCGGAACCTTGATCGGCAGCCCGGAGCCTTTCTTGAACCGGTACACCCGTCCGACCTCAAAGTCAGAGGTCGTCGACGGCTCACCGTCGTCGATCAGGCAGGCCTTGGCGGTCGTTCCACCCATATCAAAGGAGAGCAGATTCGGGCGACCGGTGAGCCGACCATACTCCGAGGCTGCCAGCGCCCCGGCTGCTGGTCCCGATTCAATCAGGCGGATCGGGTACTTGCTGGCTGTTTCAACGGTACAGATACCGCCCGACGAGAGCATGATGAAGAGACTGCCCGCAAAGCCAAGATCCGCCAGCGCGCGCTCAAGCCGGCCCAGATACGACGCCACAATCGGCCGGACATAGACATTGGCAATCGTTGTCGAGGTGCGCTCGTATTCGCGGATTTCCGGCACAACCGATGAAGACGTCGATACGGTCAGGTCTGGCGCAAATTCGTTGAGCAACGCCTCGACCTGACGTTCATGTTCCGGATTGCGATAGCTGTGCAACAGGGCAATCGCAACGGATTGAACACCCTGCTCCTGCAAATGCTTCGCCAGGCCCAACACTTCCTCGCGCTGGACCGGCGCTGCGACCGTGCCATCGGCCAGAATGCGTTCGTTAAGTTCCAGCCGCAGCCGTCGAGGGACAAGTGGTTCCGGAAGCTCCAGGAAGATGTCGTAGAGATCGTAACGGTGCTCCTTGCCGATCTCGACAGCATCGCGGAACCCGCTGGTTGTGATCAACCCTGTCGGCACGCCCTTACGCTCGATGATCGCGTTGGTGACCAACGTTGTCCCGTGGACGATCCGCGAGACTGCACCGGGCGTCACCCCGGCATCGGCCAGCGTCTCGGCCAGCCCCTCGGCAACTGCCCGGCCCGGATCGTCCGGCGTGGTCAATACCTTGCCGATCTGAAAGCGGCCGGCAGCCGTATCCAGAACCATGATGTCGGTGAACGTCCCACCGATATCCACCCCGACCCGCACCGCACCAGGTTCCACGGTCATTTGTCTTCCTTACGATCTATCGTCCAACGGTTATGCCCACAATTTAGCAAGGGTTACTTCGATCGCTGGGTTTGCCCCCGCAGGGGTAGGGGCGCATTGCAATGCGTCCACGCACAACGCCTACCGGATTCCGCATCGCACCACGAACGTCGCAGGTTCCTGATTGA
>CAZRNC010000389.1:0-3204 GCA_964601285.1 uncultured Thermomicrobiales bacterium
CGTCGAACAGCTCCAGGGTGGTGTCGGTCAGCTGGTAGGCGGGTGCCTTGATGATGGAGGCGAACCGTTCACGCTGGGCGTCCTCACCGGGGACCGTTTCCGGGCAGTCCATGTCAGTCGTAGGGCCGGCTGACCAGAAAATCTGCCCGGGTGCCGGCACCATGAAGTCACCGCCGATGCCGTTGCAACCGTCACTGCCGCTGTACCCGCCATTCGAGAAACGTAGTGTCAGGTCCGTTCCATCGAGGATCGGCTGCCCGTGGATGGTGACCGCTGCCCAGACCGCGTCATCAAGCTCGGTCTCACGCGATAGCTGCCGGAACACAAGAACAGGCTGGTCGTCACTGTTACGGAGATCCAGACGTCCGGGAGTCTGGCGATAGTGGGTGGCAGTTGCTGCGACCTCAACGATCGCCCTGGCTGATGCACCCGGTCCTTCCGGTCCGCACAGACCGTCCTGGTAGTAATCCCGTTCGTATGGCGTCAGGCTGCCATCGGCTGCGAATTCGGCGCTCGGAAATCCCTCCAGACAGCCGACTCTACCAACGGACCAACTGTGCGTGAACATGAGGAGCGTCAAGGCGTCATCCGGTGCCGGGTTGCCGTTCAGCTCCTCGAGAACCCAGCGTGTGTACCCCAGGAGACCTGTACCCTGGTCCGGAGTTGCGTTTTCAAGGAGGATCACCAGGTCGCCATCGGCGCTTGCCAGTTCGAGTTGGCGTCCGCCGTCAAGCATGCGTACCGACGTAACATCGACCAGCGTCGCCACAAACGCCTCGGCTGGCTCGATTTTCGGGTTGTCCGGCTGACAGCGCCAGTCGGCAACGTCGATGTTCGACAGCTCGATCGTACCGATTGCCTCGCTGCGGTAGTTCAGAAACGTCATCACACATTCGGTACCGATGAGGACGCGCTGTTCCATGAAGGTGAACGCTACACCGGCCCAGTCGAAATGTGGTGCAACCTCCAACGGCTCGCCATTGACCGTCAACACCAGCCAAACGGTCTGCCCGAGACCATGGCGATGGTCTGCCAAGAAGGTGAGCAGCGGATCGCCCTGGTCGTCGAACAGCACCAACTGGTGTTCGCTGACCTCGTAGCTTGCTGTCTGGCCGAACCGGTCGAGGAACTCCTGCTCGATATCCATCACGCCCTGGGGCAGCCCGCAGTGCATGTCGGTCTGGATGACCTCCCTCACCACCAGTCCGTTGTCCGGCGTCGTGAAGGCGGTTGCGCTGTAGCTGTTGCAACCGGCGAAGCCACTGGCTGATCCGGTCGCGAATTCCAGGGTTATGTCACCCAGCAGCGTGCCCGGAGTGTCTCCCATACCGGACAAGCGCCACGACGTGTCATCCAGCTCCGGACTGCCGATGGATGCCGTTGCGGTTGGTTCGACCGGTTGGACGGTAGCCGTTGCATCCGTGACAGGCGTGCCGGTCGGCTCGGAATCCCCACTACCACAGGCAACAAGGATGAGTGCCGCAAGCGCGATCAGGACAATCCACGGTCTGGACATGCTCATGGCCCTTCAACCGGCTCCAGGACGAAGAGCGATTCGCCGGCGTTGTTGACGAGTTCGAGCTGGTTGTCGTCCAGGAAGCGGTAGCCGGCGATGGAGGAGATGGATTCGTAGGCGTCCAGCGGGACGCCTTCCGGGTAGCCTTCGGCGGTGAAGTCGCAATGCTCAGCCGACGAGAAGAAGGGACCGGACTTGAAGATCTTGCTGCCATCGATGCCGAAGCCGCCGAACTGGACCTGCATGCAGCCGGGCCAGATGTTGACCTGGTTGCCGGCAAACGAGAACCTGACGCTCTCCTCACCCTCCAGTGGTTCACCAAGAACAATGACAGCTAACCAGTCGTTGCCGGTCAGGGCGGTGACATCCCAGGCCAGGCGGTATTCGAGGACGGACTGGCCGTTGGCGTCAATCAGGGTCAACCGTTCGCCGTTCAGCTGGTAGCGTTCGACGGACATCAGCGTTTCGTAGTACTCCTCTTCCGGCATGCCCGGTTTGCAGCCCTCCTCGTTTGTACCGCGGAGGAGATTCTGAATTGATTCCCGATCAAACTTGAGATCGGACGACACATACTCGTTGCAACTCGACCAGCCACCTGCACCCTGATCTCCGATATTGAGCGTGATTCCGGCGTCTTCGTAGACCGGTGCGCCGTTCATCGTCGTCAGCAGCCAGCTGGTGTCCTCCAGGCCGTAGCGCTGGACCCTCGCCTGGAACTCGGCCAGTGAATGGCCTTGATCGTCGAACAACTCCAGCGTCGTTGCCGTTAGCTGGTAGCTGCTTGCCTCGAAGATCGACATATAGCGATCTCGCTGGGCGCGCTCGCCGGGGACGATCTCGTCGCAGTCCTGCGCGGTCATCTCGCCGGCGCTGGCGTAGATACGTCCGGGAGCCGGAACCATGTATTCCCCGCCTCCCCCGTTGCAGCCATCACTGATACTCATCCAGACGCCCCGGAAGCTGAGCGAGATGCCGGTATCGCCGATGACCGGTTCACCACCAATCGTGACCGGAATCCAGCTCGTCTCGCTCAGTTCGGTCTCGGTCGGCACCTGACGGAAGACAAGAACAGGCAACCCATCGCCGTCCAGCAGTTCCAGCCGGCCCGGCAAGTGGGCGTAGCGCTCGATCGTTGCTGCGGCTTCGAAGATCTTCAGCGGGACTTCGCCTGGTCCGTCCGGCCCGCAGCGTTCATCGAAGATATAGGAACGGTCGTAGGGCTTCACGGTGCCATCGTCAAGGAACTCCGCAGACGGAAAACCCTCCCGGCAGCCTGCCATTCCAACCGTCCCATTGTTGCCGAACAACATCACTGCCAGTACATCTTCCGGCAGCGGCGCACCATTGAACTCGTCCAGCACCCAGCGCGTTCCCAGCAGTAGGCCCACCGGATGGGTCCAGGAAGTCTCTTCCAGCAGGATCGCCAGACTGCCGTCGCTGCTGGCCAACTCCATATGGGTTTGATCAACTTTCCGCATCGTGGTGATAGCGGGCAGATCGTTCACAAACGCTTCGGATACGCCATATCCTGGATCATCCGGGTCGCAGAACTCGTCGGCAATGTCCACGCCGGTCAACGACATCGTGGTGACCTCGTTGCTCTGGTAGTCCATAAAGACCATGTGGCAGGAAGTAGGGATCTGCACCCGATGCTCGTGGAAATGGAAACCGGCGCTGAGATGTTCCGA
>CAZRNC010000390.1:0-3202 GCA_964601285.1 uncultured Thermomicrobiales bacterium
TGTTTGCCCGGTCGGCAAGGACGGTGATGAACGCGTTCAGATCCGGATTGTGCCGATCGATCGCTTCCAGAGAAAGCCTTGTCAGTTCAGCCGATGAGACTTCGCGCTGTTCGATCAATCCTGCCACCTCAGAGAGCGGCTTCCCGAGCAGGGTGGAATCACTCACTGTCAGCCTCCTCCTGCCGGGTGTTGGCCAGGAAGTCCGGCACAACCTGCCGGCCGTTGGCACGCTCAAGGATCGCCGCAAGGTTGGTATGCATCGCCCCAACCGCCGGCGCCAGACGTTCCGCGTCCTCATCCGTCAATCGAATACCGAGCGACCTCGTATTTGCTTTCCAACGCTCAAGAATTTCAGGGGACAATGTCACGCTTCCCACCCGTTCCCTACGCAGCGACAACAACAATGACCATTTCAGCACATTGCCGAGGTTGCGTCATGATCGAACTCTTTCCGGTGTTGGAGTGGACATACCGGTTTATTTGTCATCCCGAGTAGTCTGACCAGCGTATCGTGACGTGTGTCCAGATACTTTCGTAGGGGCGTCTTGCATACGCCCGTTTGGCCCACGAGGCGTGAAACCGGGCGTATGCAAGACGCCCCTACGAAAATAAACCAAACTCTCGCATGACAGGATGACTGATCAACAGGCATGTACAAGCCAATACCGAAGTTAGGTGGAGCAAGTGCGCGACGAAGTCGCGTGCCGGAGGAGCCTAGCGTTCGACCGGCATGTCGAGGCGGTTGCCCCATTCGGACCAGGAGCGGTCGTAGTTGGCGATGTCGTTGAAACCCATCAGGTAGAGGATGAACGCACCGTGGGCCGCGCGGATGCCGCCCTGGCAGTAGGGGATCACCCGCTGGTCGGGCGTCAGCCCGACAGACTTCAGCATCTGGTGGATCTCGACCGCCGTCTTGAAGCGGGTTGCATTGTCCCACTCCATGAAATCACGCCACTCGATATGCACTGCGCCGGGAATCCGGCCTTCCTGCTGGTTCTGCGGGTTCGGAGCGGGCTTGGTTCCTAGCCACTCATCGTCAGCACGCATGTCAAAGGGGATGGCCTCTCCCGCCTGGATCTCCGGCAGGATCGTGTCGCAACTGGCGATGCGCTCCGGGTGTGGTGTCGCCGTCCAGTTGCCCGGGGTGACCTCGGGATGATCGTTGGTCGTTGGCATGCGGCTGGCAATCCAGGCCGGCCACCCGCCATTGATCACCGCGACATCGTCATGGCCGTAATACCAGAGCACCCACCAGATCCGGGCAGCATTGATGCTTCCGCCGGAGTCATAGAGGATCACCTTCGAGTCATTATTCACGCCAAGGCTGCGGAAGATCGTTTCTGCCTGATCAGGAGGAGCCACTCCCTTGAAACTCTCGATCTCCCGGAAATAGGGATGCACCGGCAGCGCTACCGCGCCGGGCACGTGTGGCCGGGTCTGGAGCGCATCCAGCCCGTCACAGTCAATGATGACCAGACCCGGGTCGTCCTTGTGCTCAAATACCCAGTCCGGCTCGACCAGCAGTTCCGGGCGGGCATAGCCGCGTATCTCGAAATTATCGTTCAGTGACATGGGTGTCTCCTCTGTCGATCAGCGCACCTTGCTGGCAACGGTGATGATAGTTGGAATCGCGATCATGAACTTGCCCTCGCGGGCGGTTGCCTCAATGGCCTTGAGCCAGCGCCGGGCGGTCCCCCGGTCGACTTGCCGGCCCGCGGCAGCATGCTCGTGCCAGATGTTGGCAATGCCGGCGACCGTCTTGCTGTACGGGTCTTCCAGCACCAGCAATTCGCCATGCACCTGCTCAATGTACAACCCGGCGTCGATACAAGCCCTGGCGGTCTCGCGAGCGGCATAGGGCGACGCATAGACACGGGCAGCAGACCCCAGCACCCGCGACGTCAACGCAGGGTCGGGTCCAGCGGTCAGGATGGAAAACGGGTCGTAGTCCGCCAATACCAGCCGGCCACCGACCGTCAGGACACGCTGCATCTCGGCAATCACCCGCGTGATCGGCGCGACATGCATCAGCACCTTCTCTGCTACCACCGCGTCGAAGGAGCCGTCGTCATAGGGAAGCGTGTGGCAATCACCCGTCTGGAACGTTGCGTTGCTGTAGCCCAGCATCGACACCCGGCGCTGGGCAACGGAAATGAAATGTGGATTCAGGTCGATACCGGCAATCTTGCCGCCCGGCCCCACACGTTCGTGGATACCTTCGAGCAGCATGCCGGGTCCGCAGCCGATCTCTAGCGCCGATGCATCCGGATAGAGGTGCAGATCGTCCAGCAACTGGTTGCGAATCGCCTGGTAGCGCGGGTCATCCAGCGTTTGCAACAGCACACCGGCAATCGGATTCACCTCGGCGGCAGATCCGGCAGCCAGTTGTTCGTAGAGATCGTTTTGCCAGGTCTCCTGGTTCAAGCGCTGTCACCCCCGAGGTTTCGTCACTACCTTGTGCCGGCCCGGCACATCCCACGTTTCAACGCTAACAGACTCTGATCCAGACTACCAGATATCAGACGGGCGAACCGGTCCGGAACAATCGCTCGGCGTTGCCGCCGAGCATCAGGTCCCGCTCTGCTTCACTGATGTCCATGGCATCAATGACATCGGTGCAACCGGCCAGATTGCCGATCTGGTGCGGATGGTCACTCGCCAGAAGAATCTGTGATGCACCGGCAAACCGGTAGGTCAGCGGAATCCCGGTCTCACCATATGGAACCGTGTCGTAGTACATCTCGCGCAGATACTCGGATGGCTTGCGCTCCAGCCGACCGGCATGCTCCGCATAGATTTCAGCACCGCGATCCAGCCGTTCGGCAAGCATTGGCACGGCTCCGCCAAGCTGGCCCAGGATGAGCTTCAACCGCGGGAAACGATCGAGGACACCGCTGAGCACCAGACGGCTGGCGGCGATGGTCACATCAAATGGAAACCCGATGAGCGCAACCATGCGCAGGTCTTCGAGGTTCGCCATGCCGGCCGGGGCCGTCGGGTGGACCAGCAGCGGCACGTCCAACTCCTGCGCCGCTTCATACACCGGCCAAAAGCTCTCATGGTCCAGCGAGTGCCCGCCATGATTGGAGAAGATCATCGCGCCGGCCAGCCCCAGGTCGGTCACCGCCCGTTCGAGTTCTGCGGCTGCGGCCTCTGGACGCTGGGTTGGCAGCGTCGCAAATGCGCCGTAGCGATCCGGATG
>CAZRNC010000391.1:0-3194 GCA_964601285.1 uncultured Thermomicrobiales bacterium
CAGGGATTGCTGGGTGATGTCCTGGCGCATGCCGCGCTGCCGGGCATCTGTCTCGCCTTCATGTTGACCGAAACCCGGATGCCGCTGGTTCTGATGCTTGGCGCAGCGTTTACCGGCTGGATCGGCACATTGATCATTCTGAAGCTGATCCGCGACACTCGCATCAGCGAGGACACCGCACTCGGTGTGGTTCTGAGTGTTTTCTTCGGGCTGGGTGTCGTGTTGCTGACTCACATTCAGCACTCCTACGGTTCGGGGCAGGCGGGTCTGGACCGCTATCTCTTCGGTCAGGCGGCAACGCTGGTTGAAGAAAATGTCATCACGATGGCTGTCCTTGGCGGGATTGCGCTGATTTGCGTGGGATTGCTGTTCAAGGAGTTCAAGGTACTCTCGTTTGACCCGGATTTCGCTGCCAGCATTGGGTTTCCGGTTGGCAAGCTAAACATCTTGCTCACCTCGTTGATTGTCGTTGCAGTTGTCATCGGGTTGCAGACGGTTGGCGTGGTGCTGATGGCAGCGATGCTGATCGGGCCGGCAGCGGCAGCTCGGCAGTGGACCAACCGCCTTAGCACGATGCTCTTTCTCTCAGCGTTCTTCGGGGCGGCTGCAGGCGTTTCCGGAGCGATGATCAGTGTGAGTGCACGCGGTGTACCTACCGGCCCGATGGTTATTCTCTGCATGACGGCGATCGTCATTGTGTCGCTCCTGCTCGCCCCGGAGCGAGGGATTATCTGGAACGCAATTCGCATGCGAAGCGCCCGCCGCCAGATGCTGAAAGCGGGGCCGCGATGAGCGCTGAACAGACGATTCTCCTGACCGGAGTCTTCGCTGCCGCGAGTAGCTCGCTGGTTGGAACGTTTCTTATTCTGCGCCGGATGGCAATGATGTCCGATGCCATTAGCCATGCGATTCTGCCGGGCCTGGTCATCGCCTATTATCTGGCAAACGGGCCAAACCTGATGATGGGTATCGTAGGCGCTTCCCTGGCCGGCGTGACAACAGTGTTGCTGGTGGAGATGCTCCAGCGGACCGGGTTGGTGAAGTCGGATGCAGCAATTGGTATTGTCTTCCCGGCGTTGTTTGCGCTGGGTACCTACATGGTGTCGAGGCACTTCTCCTCGGTGCATCTTGACGCAGATGCGATTCTCTTCGGCGAGATCGCCTTCGCGCCGTTTGACCGGATGATCATCGCCGGCAACGATATCGGTTCGCAGCCGATGATCGTGCTTGGCGGACTGACTGTGCTCAACCTTGTGCTGGTGCTGCTCTTCTACAAGGAGCTGAAGCTCTCGACGTTCGACGCCGGACTGTCGGCCGCGCTGGGGTTCTCTCCGGTTGTGTTGCACTATGGCCTGATGGTTGCAGTCTCGATGACGACGGTCGGTGCATTCTCGGCAGTCGGTGCCATTCTGGTAATCGCGCTGATGATTGTGCCGGCGGCGACGGCCTACCTGCTGACAGACCGGCTGGCGTTAATGATCGGTCTGAGCGTAGGAATCGGGACTGCTTCAGCAGTGATTGGGTACTATGCAGCGGTGGCACTGGATGTGTCGATCAGCGGCATGATGACCGTAGCGGCTGGTGGAATTTTCGGACTGGTTGCGCTTTTCTCGCCGTCGCACGGGCTGGTTGCCTGGGCGATTCGCCGCGGCAGACTTCGTGATCGGTTCGCAGCTGACCTGCTGGTGATGCACCTTGCCCACCATTCAACCGCTGCAGAATCAGTCGACGCCCTGGCCAAAGAACTTGACTGGACTGACTCCCGGCTCGAGCAGGCGATTCGACGGCTCGCTGATGAGAAGTCAGTTGAAGTGGACACCGGCGCAGTTCGTCTGACCGACCATGGCCGGGAGCGAGCATCGTTCATTGCCAGATCGCTCGATCCATCGAGGTTGGCTGCCAGTTAGCCGGGGCTTCCTGGTTGGCGATAGCGTTCGCGGATGAACGCGTCAAGGTCGACTGGATGTACCCGGTAGCCGGCACGGAAGCTGCCCAGGCTGATGATCTGCAGCTCTTCACGCCGAATCCAGCGGCGAACTGTCTCTTCCTGAACTTTCAGCATCCGGGCGATATCGCGGGTGGAGTACCAGCGAACCGGACGATGGCTGGAGTGATCCTCAAGCATGACAACGCCGATTGCGGTGGCGATTACCTCGAAGAGCGGTATGGCATCGGCGAGTTCATCCGGTGACTCGGTGTGAAGCCGCAGCACACCCCAAGCGTCCGGCTTGCCAGGAATGGTGACATCAAGCAGGTTCGGGGTAGTATCCGGGTAGGCGTTTCGTGCAGCCTCTGCTCTGGCAACACCGGGTACACCACTGGCCAACGAAAGCGCTTCCTGGAGCACGTTTGTGCCGGTCAGTGCCCGCTCCAACAGTTCGTAGGCTGCCAACTCACGGCTTCGACGCGCCTCCCGTTGCATGCGGTCTGTGATGTCCTGAACAATGCCGAACCAGCGTTGATCTCCGGCAACCTTGGCGACGTCCGCAACCCAGGTTTCAGTCCCATCGGGGTGGAGCAGGCGATACTCGATCGTCAGCGAACCGCTCTTCTGCAATTCTTCGGTGCGCATCCGGTCATCGGGATGCATACATTCAATCCACGACCGGAAATGCTCGACGTACCGAAGATGTCCTCCGTTGGCGAGGACCTGTCTAGCCCAGAAGCTGCCGGTTGCGATGTAGACCAGCCCCGGGATCGAATTGAGTTGCGACAGATCACTGTCCGGTTCCGGCGGGAGTTGTTGTTCCAACCTCGGTAGTGATGTCGCAAGGTTTGCGGGACGATATTGCAGTTCGACATACCGGGCGAGGTCGGCATTCTGCACCTGATATCCGGCCCCCTTGCCTGGCAGCCGTCTTGCCGGCAGGTCTCCTCGACGGATCCAGCGACGTGCCGTTTCCTCCTGAATCTGGAACAGCCCAGCGATCTCTCGTACATTGAATGTTGGTGAATCCGGAATCATCTACCTGTCCTGGATCGTTGGCCGTTTGTTGTTGCCATACGTTCAGTATAGGCATTTGGCGTATTGCCTCGTTGTCATTTATCATGTTGTCTACCTGCAATTGCCGTAGATTCACCGTAGAGGTGGGACGTTCGGGGATCACAACTCGCTTGTTGCGAGGCCGGCATGCAGGACATGGAAACAGAAACGCGGTGTGCTCCAGCATGGACACGACAGGTGAAGTGCGCCG
>CAZRNC010000392.1:0-3182 GCA_964601285.1 uncultured Thermomicrobiales bacterium
TACGCAATCGTTGCATGCGCATAGTAGGATGGATCGATTGCACCTGATCCGGGCGCTGGTGTCCGGATATGTCAAGGAGGAGAACCTTATGTCCCTAACCCCGAAGATTGCCGATTTGCTGGCAAACATGGAGCCTGTCACGCGCAGAGGCTTTCTGCGACGCTCCCTGGGCGTGGCCGTCGCTGTCCCGGTAGTTGGCACGTTGCTGGCTGCTTGTGGCGATGACGACGACGATCCAACCGCCACAGCAGAAGCACCGGCAACTGATCCAACGGCAACCGAGGCTGCTGAAGAAGAAGCCACCGACGAGCCAGAGGACGAAGAAACCGAAGAAGCTGACGAGCCGACTGCCACTGAGGAAGCCGATGACGAGGCGACCGAGGAAGTCGAAGAGACCGAAGAGCCTGACGACGAGGAAACCGAAGAGCCGGGCGGCAGCGATGCCAACCAGGGCGGCACGATTATCCTGATGGGCCACCACTCGATCGACAGCCTTAGCCCGGATGACGTCGGACGCACCGTCGAATGGGTATCGATTGCCCAGATTCACAACGCGCTACTTCAGCTGGACCCGTGGTATGTCCTGGAACCGACGCTGACCGAGTCTTTCAGCGTGTCAGATGACGGTCTGGAATACACGTTCAACCTGGTTGAAGGTGTGAAGTTCCACGACGGCGAAGATTTCACGGCCGAGGACGTCGAATACACCTTCAACTACTATCGCGACCCGGACAACGCGGCGATCACCGCCAGCAACTTCCAGTCGGTTGGTAGCGTCGAGGCAGTTGATGATCACACCGTTGTCGTCACGCTGGAAGAGCAGAATGCGGCGTTCCTGACTCGTGCCGGCCAGGCTTTCATCGTGCCAGAGCACCATCACAGTGCCATCGGTGAGGATGCCTACAAGGTTGACCCGATCGGCACCGGCCCTTACTACCTGGTCGAACAGCGCGCCGCCGAGTATGTCGAGATGCACGCCTTTGAGGACCACTTCCGGGGCCGTGCGAACATCGACATCTTCCGAACGAATATCGTTCCGGAGGCATCGGTTCGGGCAATCGCGCTGGAGACCGGCGAGGCTGATTCCTCGATCTGGTCACTGGTGAACGAAGACCACATTCGCTTCGAGAATGATCCGGCCTTCACCACCTACGTGACCTCCAGTCTTTCCGTCAACAACTTCCCGATCAATCACAACCGGCCACAGTTCGCCGAGAAGGAAGTGCGCCAGGCACTGATGTATGCCATCGACCGCGACGAGATCGTGAACGATCTTTGGCTCGGAATGGCAGTCAAGGCCACGGCAAACCTCTCGCCGGCATTGGAGTTCTACTACGAACCGGATGTTCGCCAGTATGACTTCAATCCGGAACTTGCGGCCGAGATGCTGGACGAAGCCGGTTGGCTGGTCAACGACAGCGGCGTTCGCGAGAAGAATGGCATTGAGCTGGCCTTCACCTGTGGTGTCACCAACGGTGACCAGGAGCGCCGGCCGATCGCCGAACTGCTCCAGCAGTACTTCCTGGCGATCAACGTTGATATGTCGATCCAGGAAATCCCGTCGCCGTCGACTGCTATGCGCAACGACGAGGCGGACATGGGTCTGCACAACTGGACCTATGGCGGCGGCAGCGGCGAGCCGGACCCGTCGAACGTGCTGCGCTCCGACGCGTTGAACAACTTCAACCACTATCACAGCGAAGAGATGGACGCGCTGCTCGACCGTGGTCTGGCCGAGACCGACCCGGAAGCTCGCCGTGAGATCTACAGCGAAGTGCAGAAGCTCTTCGCCGAAGATGTTCCGATGCTCTTCATCAAGTTCTGGGACTGGTACACGATCTTCACCCCGCGGATCAAGGGCCTCCCGGAAAGCATCCTCGCCGGCAGCAACATCTACCCTGACATCTACAAGATGTGGATCGAAGAGTAGACGTTCTGTCTGTCTAGCAAATCAGGGGCCGCTCCCGATTGGGAGCGGCCCCTTCTTTTTGTCGCGTTTCTAGGTCACTTCATCGTTCAACAACTCGTCCCGACGCTCAACTTGTCATTCCGACGAAGGAGGAATCCGTATCACTCTGCTCTGAAACAGGAGAATAGGTCCCTTCCAGGTCGGGAAAACAAGGAAACATTGATGCTCATTGTCTCCCCTCCGCTGGTCAGTCGAGTTCGTCGAAGAGCAGGACGGCACCACTCATCGCATCAATCATCACGACAGAGGGATGGCCTTGAAGCTCGACCCACCAGACCAGGTTCCCGTCGACCGGATACCATTCGGACAACGCGACGAGATCTACCTTCTGCACCACGAAATCATGGTCGCCTTCGGATTCCTGCCGGGCGTGACTCTGCGCGATAGTTTCTGCCTGTTCCTTCGTAACGACCGGTGTAGTTGGTCCTTCGTACGGTTCGACGTATTGTTGAAACTTCCAAACGAGTCCGGTCTCCAGGTTCACGACAACTGAAGCCAGCATTGGTAGTCGAGCGCCAGAGGCCTCGTCCAGAACAGCCCAAGTGATGGTCAGGAGCCGGTCGTTCTCGTTGTTAGCTCCAGGGGTTCCCGAATCGGCTTTGAGATCTATCAGTGTCATCGACAGGAACTCGGGAACCCAATCGCTGGCGAATTGTTCAGCGATTCGGACTGCCTCATCTTCGGAGACCGGCAAACGTGGACTGTGTTTCGTCGTGTGACTGCCGATGTTGGCCAGCAGGACCTGCCCCGAGCGAGGGTCGATCAGAATCAGGTCCGATGTGCCCGGATCATCGGTGTTTCTGTGGACCTGGATCATCCCGCCAGCGTCCTGTTCAAAACGAAGATCGCCATCGTCACCAAGTATCTGCCGGGCTATCGCGACTGCGTCATCGACGCCGACTTGATCAGGATCAATCGAGTCATCTTGTGCAGGCGTTGACACCGGCTGCGCGATTTCGCCGACCTGCACGCGAACGGCATAGTGCGCGTAGACCGGATGTAATCCATCGGGATACTCGACCGATGGCCATTCGACATCGAGCCTGACGACATAGTCGCCTGGATCGTCCAGCATGGTGAACTGCGGATCGTTGATGTCCAGCTCGATCACGGCTATTGGCTCGGTGCCTGGGGTAAACCACGGACGAGTGCCCGGAGTGCCATCGTCAGATACCGGAATTGCGTTGTTCTCCAACCAGGTGTAGATCGAGGC
>CAZRNC010000393.1:0-3177 GCA_964601285.1 uncultured Thermomicrobiales bacterium
TTGTCTACGTTGCAGCCTTTGGCCATGTCTGGGGCGAGAACGAAGAGCGCGGACTGTACCGCTCGAAAGATGGCGGCGCAAGCTGGGAGAAGATTCTCCACCGTTCAAACAGCGCCGGCGCGATCGATCTCTCGATGGACCCGACCAACCCAAGGATCCTCTTCATCAGCTTCTGGGAAGCCGGCCGCAATCCCTACAGCATGTCCAGCGGCGGCGAAGGTAGCGGTATGTTCCGCTCGTTTGACGGCGGCGATAGCTGGGAAGAGATCAGCCGCAACCCGGGCCTGCCCCAGGGCGTGCTCGGCAAAATCGGCGTCACACTCTCGGGCGCGAAAGCGGGCCGGGTTTGGGCGATTGTCGAGGCCGAGGATGGCGCAGTCTTCCGCTCGGATGACTATGGCGACACCTGGACCCGTCTGAGCGAAGACCGCAACCTGCGCCAGCGAGCCTGGTATTACCACCACATCTACGCTGATCCGAACGATGCCGATACCGTCTGGGTGTTGAACGTCGAGAACTGGAAGTCGATCGACGGCGGCAAGAACTTCGGCAAGGTACCTGGTCCGCATGGCGACAACCATGACATCTGGTTCGACCGCAACGACTCGAACCGGATCATCCTCGGGCACGACGGTGGTGCCTGTGTCAGCTACAACGGCGGCAACGCCTGGAGCAACACCTATAACCAGGCGACGGCCGAGTTCTACCATGTCGTTGTTGATACCCAGACGCCCTACCGTGTTTACGGTGCGCAGCAGGACAACACCACGATGAGCGTGATGAGCCGGTCGAATGACGGCGCCATCACTACCCAGACCTGGTATCCGATCGGTGGTGGTGAGAGCGGCTATATCGCCGTGCGACCGGACAACCACAACATTGTCTTCGCCGGCAGCTATGGCGGCAACCTGACCCGCTACGACCACTCAACCGGTTTCCTGAAGGCGATCAACGTCTGGCCGGAGATGACCCTTGGTTCGCCGGATGCCGAGATGCACTTCCGCTTCCAGTGGACCTCGCCGACGGTGCTTTCACCGCACGATCCGAACATCCTCTATACCGGTGGTAACCACGTCTTCAAATCGACCAACGAGGGCCAGAGCTGGCAGCAGATCAGCCCGGATCTCACCCGCGCCGACCCGGAGACGCTTGGCCCGTCCGGCGGCCCGATCACCAAGGACAACACCGGAGCTGAAACCTACGCGACGGTCTTTGCCATCGCTGAATCTCCGCTGCGACAGGGTCTAATCTGGATCGGCACCGACGACGGATTGATCCACATCACCCATGATGGCGGCGAAACCTGGGAAAACATCAACCCGCCGGATCTTCCGGACTGGTCGCTGATCTCGATCATCGAGCCATCTCCGCACGATGCTGGCACGGCCTACGTTGCGGCCACCCGCTACAAGAGCCACGACGACGCGCCCTACCTTTACAAGACCAACGACTTCGGCAAGACCTGGACGAAGATCGTCAACGGTATTCCGGGCGACGACTTTACCCGTGTCATCCGGGAAGATCCGGAGCAGATCGGACTGCTCTTTGCCGGAACCGAGCGGGCGCTCTATGTCTCGTTCGATGATGGCGAGAATTGGCAGGAACTGCGACTGAACCTGCCGGTGACCCCGATCCACGATCTGGTCATCGCCCAGGGCGATCTGGTGGTCTGCACCCACGGCCGCTCGTTCTGGATTCTCGATGACATCTCGCCGCTGCGGCAGATTGCTGCCGATGCAGCAGCAGACGCCGTCCGCCTCTTCAAGCCGCGCGATACCATCCGCTATCCGGGCGGTGGCGGGTTTGGCGGCCATGCGCCGATTCCGGGTCGCAACTACTCCTTCGCTGCCGGCATGATGACGGCCTACGATTTCACCCAGCAGCCGGGTGAACAGCCAGTGCGCACCCAGCTGGATGCCGGCCAGAATCCGGATAACGGCGTGGTGGTGCAGTACTTCCTTCCGGAAGCCCCGGAAGAAGAGGTGGTTCTGACGTTCAAGGACAGCTTCGGCAATGTTGTCCGCTCATTCACCAGCACCAAGCCGAATGACGCCGACTACAAGGACAAGCCGGGCCAGACCAAGCCGGTGCCGATCCCTGCCAAGGCCGGGCCGAACCGGTTCGTCTGGGACATGCGTCACGACAACGCCACCGAAGTGCCGGATGATAGCGGTTCGATGGGCTTTGCCCGGGGTCCGAACGGCCCGCGCAGCAAGCCGGGCGATTACGTCGTCGAGCTCAAGGTCGGCGATTCGGTCTACACCCGTGAGTTCCGGATTCTGCCGGATCCGAAGATCGCGGTGGCCCAGGCGGACTACGACGAGCAGCTCGACCTTCAATTGAAGGTGCGCGCCAAGCTCTCCGAACTGCACACCGGCGTCAACCAGATTCGCAACATCCGCAAGCAGATCGAGTCGTGGTCTGCGCGGCTGGATGACGAAAAGGTGACCGAAGCCTCCAAGGCGCTCAATGAGAAGCTGTATGAGGTGGAAGGTGAGCTGATCCAGTACCGGGCGAAGAGCACCCAGGATACGCTCAACTTCCCGGTGATGGTCAACGCCAAGCTGGCGGCACTGATTGCCGTGATCGGAAGCGCCGAAGGCAAGCCGACGCAGCAGTCGTACGATGTCTTTGCTGATCTCTCCGGCCGGACTGACACCCAGCTGGCGAAACTCAAGGAGATCATCGACCAGGACGTTGCAGCGTTCAGCGACCTGATCCGCTCCGCCGACCTCCCGGCCGTCGCGCCGTAGACGTCGCACGCACGTAAAGCCCCCGGCCCTGTGAATGGGCCGGGGGCTTTTTCGTGTTTTCCATAGGGGGTGCAACAACGTGCGTACGGGAGAGGCGTCGCCTCTCCCTCGGGCCGGCACGGTCCGTCTCGTGGCGCAAGGCCGGCTGGATCATGTGAGGTGTTGCTGACGCGCCAAGGGAGAGGCATGGCCTCTCCCGTACGAGATTGCGGCCCCTATCGTGTCATCTGTGAGTTTGGTTCGTTTGAGTAGGGGCGACTTGCATTCGCCCGGTTGAACTACTCCCGATTTTGGCTCATACATGCCGGTTTAGCCTGTCATCCTGAGCGAAGTCGAAGGATCTCTTTCCATGCCGCTTGCTTTCACCTCGAATGATCCGAGGCTCGAGATCCTTCAGCTTCGCTCAGTACCAGCCCACAGGGGA
>CAZRNC010000394.1:0-3174 GCA_964601285.1 uncultured Thermomicrobiales bacterium
TACGCCAGCAGCACGGTCTTGGTCCCGTGTCATCGGTCGACGAACTCTTCCGCAAAGCTCCTCTGATCCTCGTAACAACTGCCAAACCATTCGAATATGCAGTTACCGACTGGGGACCGGATGTTGTGATGATCGGTGCTTGTCCCTGGGAACCACCGGCTCAAGCGCCAGACTGGCTACGTGCCATCGACGAGCCAATCTTGCTGGCAACCACTTCGTCCGAATTCCAGGATGATTCCATTCTGGTACGTACCGCGCTGGAAGCATTTGCCAATGAACCGGTCCACGTTGTTGCAACCGTGCCAGCGGGATCAGCCACCAACTTCAACGTTCCATCCAATGCCACCGTCGTTGAGTTTGTCTCGCATAGCCGGGTGCTGGAGCGTGCCGCTGTCGCCATCACTCATGGTGGGGCCGGCGCAACCCAAAAGGCATTGGCCCATGGCGTCCCGGTTTGCGTCGTTCCGTTCGGTCGCGACCAGTTCGAGATTGCCCGTCGGGTGGAGGTCAGCAAGTCAGGCACTCGTCTGCCAGCGAAGAAGCTCTCACCAGATCGACTCCGGGCAGCAGTCACCAAAGCAATGACCATGACGCCCGGTGCAAAGCAGGTTGCTGCGGGATACATCGCAACCTGCGGAGCCTCGGCCGGCGCCGACGCAATCGAACAGAGATTTCTGCACTCACATACGGCCACATCTAGACCTGTTCAATTGGCACCGCCGGTCGCCCCGCTGTCGAACCAGGCATGACATCGTAGTTACCAAGCAGGTATCCTCTTCATAGACGAGCGAACACATGTTCTGAATGAAGGATTGTGCCATGCCGCTAGTTCCAGCCAACGTCGAAGTCTTCACCCTGTTCGTCAACAACATCGCCGAGTCCAGAGCTTTCTACACGCTGGTTTTCGATCCGGAGATTGTCTATGAAGACGCTCAATCCATTGTCTTCAACTTCGGCAGTCTCTGGATCAACCTGCTGGCAACATCCGAGGCTCATGATCTGGTTGCTCCAGACCCGATCTCCGACCCATCTACCGGACCAAGCGTGTTGCCAACGATCCGGGTCGATGACATTGACTCCGTTTGCGCCGGCCTTGTGCAGCACGGCATCTCGCTGCTAAATGGCCCGATCGACCGCCCCTGGGGTCGCCGCACCGCTACCTTCAAGGATCCGTCTGGCCACGTCTGGGAACTTGCCCAGGTATTGAATTGACGGTGAAACCTTGAAGGGTGAGCTAGTAACGCACCGCCTTTCCTTTGATAGCGGTAGAGACGTTTCTGTTTACATCCCTGTCCAACCAACACTATCCGCCGTCTTCACTGGAGATGGACAACTTGTCCCGACCTGGGCGAGTGTACTGGAACACGCCGGCATTCACTCCACGTTGATCGTGGGAGTTCACAGCCTCGGAGATGAAATGCTCAGGCTCCACGAATATTCACAAGGCTTCGACGCGGATCGATTCACCGCCCACGAGAAATTCTTTGTTGAAGACGTTGGAGACTGGGTGAGTTCACGGTTCGGAATTGAGGTTCCTGCCGGCCGGACTGCAGTGTTCGGAGTCTCGGCAGGTGGAGAACTGGCGCTTGCCTTGGGGCTTCGACATCCAGATGTCTACGGCTTCATCTTCTGTGCCTCACCGGGCGCGGGATATCGACCGCCTGGCAAGCTGCCGAAGAAGATGCCGCGCACCTACCTCGTCGCTGGAACAGAGGAGCCGTTTTTCTTCGAGAATGCGACCCGATGGGAAACAGCGCTGCGCGATGCAGGTGCAGATGTCGTCATGACTGAGCGAGAAGGATCACATGGCGGTGCATTCTGGCGAGAGGAATTCCCGCTCATGGTGAATTGGGCGTTTCAATGAGGCACTCTACATCTTGTCTCGTTCCTGGTCCGGCCCAGTGACGACGAGACTGCCTGCCTGGGCGACTATGCCGATGCCGTCGTCAAGGAGCTTAGAATCTGGCCAGCAAGATGTTCAACGTTTGCGATGCTTCCATTCCCCCGATAGCTGCAACCAGGCGGCATCGAGGTTTCGTTGACAAGAAGAAGGTGGTTTAGACTCGATGCGGCCGTTCACGATCCAGGTTTCAGACAGCGAGCTCGACAACCTGCGAAGGCGGTTGTCCGAGACCAGGTTTCCCCAGGCAACGCCCGGGGCGCCATGGTCACGGGGCTTTCCGCCGGACGAGTTGCGGGCTCTGGTGCAGTACTGGCTGGAAACATACGATTGGAGATCGGTAGAGACGCGCTTGAACCGTCTCCCCCAGTACATCGCCGAGGTCGAAGGTTGTGCTATTCACTTTGTCTGGGTTCAGGGAAGGCATAAGGATCGACTGCCTGTCGTCTTGAGTCACGGGTGGCCCTATACGTTTGCTGAGATGCTGCCAACGTTGGAAGCGATCAATGGCGAGGTCGACGTCGTGGTGCCGTCACTGCCAGGGTTCGCATTCTCCGGCGTTTTGCCGGTCGAGTTTGCACCGGAGGCAATCGCGGATCGATGGCATGCCCTGATGACTGAAGTCCTTGGCTACAAGCGCTACCTGACTTACGGCGAGGACGCCGGCGCCCCGGTCAGCGATTGGCTGGCTGGCAAGTATCCGAAATCGGTTGCCGGAATCGTCGCGTCGCATGCATCGTTCGGTGGACGTGACCGTCCAGGTGTCATCCTGACAGACGAAGAGCAGGCATTCTTCGACAACTTCAACCAGCCCCAGGAGAGCGGCTATGCCCACCAACAAGGGACACGACCCGACACGCTGGCTGCAGCCGTTTCGGACTCCCCCGCCGGGCTGCTCGCTTGGATTGCCGAGAAGTACGCAGCATGGACACCCGGCATTGGTTTAGAGGGATTCCATTCGGATGAAGTGATCACACCGGCCATGCTGTTCTGGATCACCAATTCGATCGGCACAAGCTTTCGTCACTATACCGAGGGCAAAGAGCAAGGACCACATCCAATAGTAGAGGTACCCGCGTCGCTGATCATCCAGCAGCAGGAGGCAACGTACCCACGATCACTGGGAGAGAAAAGCTACCAGGACATCCGGTCGTTCCAGGTGTTGGACCAAGGTGGCCATTTCCCTGCCTGGAAAGCCCCAGGTGAGGTGGCGCGAGCGATTCTCGAGCTTGAAGCAAACGTTCGTTAGAGCAGTCTGCCCCTGAATCCCTGTC
>CAZRNC010000395.1:0-3157 GCA_964601285.1 uncultured Thermomicrobiales bacterium
GGAGCCCACACCAGTGAATCTCGCCTAACTTGATGCGAATGGGGCGTATGCAAGACGCCCCCTACGAAAACAAACCAAACTCTCGCATGACAGGATGACAGTGAAAGAGGCATGTACAAGCCTAAACTGGAATGAGATAGAACTGGTGGAATGCACGTCGCCCCTGCGGAAACGAAACAGACTCACGCTTCGAGCGAGGTCCGGCCCAAACGAAAAGAGGGCGCATCGAATGCGCCCTCTTGTGGTCTCGGTTGTATCGCGAACCTAGCCGTCGGCGACGATGGCGAGGTCGCTGGTTTCGCGGGCCGTCTGCGGGGTCGGGCGATAGTGCTCCATCGTCAGACACTCGGTCGGGCACCACTCGACACAAAGGCCGCACCGGATGCAAGCTTGCTCGTCGATAATCATCGCCGCGGCATTCGGCCCCAGTTCAGAGCGGGCCATGTTTGCCAGTTCGGTTTCATTATCGATCGAATAGATCCGGTCGAGCGAGATCATCTCGATGCACTCGTACGGGCAGATATCGACACACCCGTTACAGAGAATACAGCGGTTGCCGTCGATGAAGATGTTGAGTTGGCACTGCAGGCAGCGCTTGGCTTCTTCAAATCCGATCGGTTTGGTGTAGCCCATCTCAACTTCGAGCGTCGTCTCGTCGGCAAACAGACCACGCTCACCAAACGGCAGCATCGGCATGTCCTGGCGTTCGATCGAGGAGTAGTTGTCTCCCCAACGCAGTCGCCGGCTCATTGCCGACACCGACCACTCGGCCACACCTTCCGCAACAAGCGGGTTCGGCGTATGCAGATCCTCGATCGGCACACGGGTGACCTCGAACTCCTTCGACGCCACCTGAACGCCACGGAGTGCCAGGTCCACCTCTTCGGCGACGCGCTTGCCTTCACCGATAGCCGAGATGAAGTTCGACGGGTTAGTTACGTAGTCGCCAACCGCGAAGACCTTCGGGTGTTGCGTTCGCAGGTGCTCATCCAGCACCGGCACACCACGTCGGTCCCGCTCCGGGAAGAGGTTCTCTCCCAGGAAGTCATTGTTCTGATATTGGCCGATGGCGACGATCACCTGGTCGCATTCGATGATGAACTCGGAACCTTCGACCGGCTCCGGCCGGCGACGTCCGGACGCATCCGGCTGGCCAAGTTCGTTCCTGACAAACTCGATACCTGAGACATGGCCATCCTCGCCGGCGATAATCCGGGTCGGCGCGACCATGTACAGGAGTTCGCATCCTTCAAGTTCGGACTCTTCAAGCTCCAGCGGCATGACCGGGATCTCGTTGATCGAGCGCCGGTAGGTCATGATCGATGTTTCTGCGCCCATGCGGAGCACGGTGCGGATGCAGTCAATCGATGTGAAGCCACCACCAACGGTGACCACCCGCTTGCCAACGTAGATGTCCTGCTTCTGACCGAAGTTGACTTCTTCCAGGAACGGCAGGCCACCGACCACACCCGGCAAGTCCTCGCCGGGAATGTTCAGCCGGGTTGCGTTCTGGGCACCGGCAGCAATGACAACGGCATCATGCAGGTCGATCAGTTCTTCCATGGAGACATCGACGCCAACCTTGGTGTTGTAGTGGATGTCGATGCCCAGGTCGGTGATCAGCTCAGTCTCTTCGGTGATCACGTCGCGTGGCAGGCGCCACTCGGGAACGCCACCCCACATCATGCCGCCCGGAACAGCGAATGCCTCATAGATGGTGCACTTGTAGCCGGCGCGAGCCAGTTGGCGTGCGGTCGTCAGGCCGGCAACACCGGCACCGATGATACCGACGTTCAGACCGTTCAGCGGCGGGGGGCTCTCGCGTCGGGTCTCACCGCGGTAGTCTGAGGCAACACGCTTCAGGTAACAGATTCCGATTGGCTGGTCGACTTCCTGCCGGCGGCAGGCGTCTTCACATGGGCGCGCACACATGCGTCCCAGACAGCCTGGGAAAACATTGTGCTCGCGATTCAATTCAAATGAGTCGGCATATCGCCCGTCGGCAATCAATGCCAGATACCGGGAGATATCAGTATGTGCCGGACAGGCAGTCTGGCACGGGATGTTTGCTGCGAACCAGGCCTGATCGCCGGTTTGGACCCGGTAGCGAGCACCGGTCCTTACCGTGAATGGCGAAAAGATCTCCTGGTCGACAAACGCTAGCAGTCGAATGCGCCGGGTATCGTCAACCGGGGTGATATCCATATCCTGGCTGACAATGCCACGTGAGGCCAGCTCGCCGATCACGGCGCTGACATCACCGCTGGACAACCGCTCGAATCTATTGGTTGCGGCACCACACGAAGGACACTCCGAAAAGAGGAGGTCGCCTTCGGTGATGAAGCCGCAGATACCGCACTGGTGAAACACACCGTGTCCGTTCTGCGTTGCTCCGCTGGTAGCCATGATGATTCCTCCTGCTCTGGTCCGCTTCCCGCGTACCATCGGGCGTGTCCGTCCACCCTGTCGGACGATGATCTCCTGCCATGTCGCAGGATATTGCGTACCGAGAGTGGGCAAACACGCGTGAGTGGAGCGATGCTCTGGGCACACAACCCCCGTTAGTGTGCCATTCCGCATAGTATACCGCGCTCGTTCGGAATTTCACGACCAGGCAGGCTCTGCTAATACGGAATCTCCGTGACCGGGATGTCCTTGCCAAGCTCTGGCTGCGTCTCCGGATCAAACAGGTCAAGGTAGTCGTTCAGCAGGCCGTGCGACTGAATCGGGAATTCAACGCGACTGAGGTCAGCCAGCGCACCAATCGCGATTGGAGTTGCCTCGTTAGCGGCCAGCGACTGCACAAACTCGGTGGTTGTGGTGCCGGTCAGAATCAGGTTGTCGATCACCAGTACCCGTTTGCCTTCGATGGATTCCGATCCGGTCGAGAACACCGTCTTGCCATCCCGAACGGTCGAATAGACGATCGGCCGACGCGGTTCGAGGAAATAGCCTACCCACTGGGCCAGCCCGGCACCCCAGATCGAAGGTGTCGCAACATAGTCAATCTTCAACAGGAAGAAGTGCTTTGCCAGCGCATAGCCCATACGGCTGGCGAGCTGGGTGTCGGAGAGTAGCCGGTCCCGGTCCAGCAACTTCAGTGAATGGATACCGGAACGGAACTTAAAGTGCCCCTCGGAAATGAACCCGGCGGCGT
>CAZRNC010000396.1:0-3154 GCA_964601285.1 uncultured Thermomicrobiales bacterium
AGCTATCTCCGGACGACGAAGCCGGCCTGATCCGCGTTACAACCGACACCATCACGGAAGCCCTTGGCACCCGCCCGCTTGGCTGGCGTGCGCCGGCAGGGTTGACGACGCCACGTACGCTGTCGCTCCTTGATGCTGCAGGCTATCTCTACGATTCGTCGATGGGCGATGACGACATCCCATACTTCATCGGAACTGGCGAACAGGGACGGGAGATTGCCGAGCTACCCTGGTCGTGGCCACTCGATGACGCGGTGTATTTCGGGCATCCCGGAACGATGCGCCGTCCGAACGACGTGATCGACATGTGGATCGAGGAGTTCGACGCCGCCTGTGAGATGACCGGCTCATTCATGATCGTCTGTCACCCACGATACTCTGGCCGGCCATCGAGAATTCTGGCACTGGAGCGACTGATCGACCATATCCAGCAACGGGCCGATGTCTGGTTCGCTCGCTGCGACGAGGTCGCCATGGTGCTGCAGAATGCGCCATGGGCCACCCATCATCCGGCGCCGGCGACCTACCCGCCGCGGCTCAACTCAACCGTCAAACCGTCGTAGGCAACAAACACATTCCCGGGCAGACGCGCGCTGGTTTCGGCGTGGCCAAGTTCGTGGGAGAGATGCACCAGGTAGGCCCGCTTCGGCTTGACCTCTTCGATCACTTCAAGCGCCTCAGGCAGCGAGAGATGAACCGGATGCGGCTCGTCTCGCAGCGCGTTGATCACCAGCACATCGGCATCACGCATGACATCCAGCGATTCCGGTGGGATGATCCGGGCATCGGTCAGGTAGACGAGCCGGCCAAACCGGAAACCGTTGACCGTCCAGCGGCCGTGCTGCACCTGAAACGGGATGACGTCAATGCCTGCCGCTTTGAATGGGCCATCGAATACGTGCAGGTTCAAATCCGGCTTGCCACCAAAGAACGGAAACGGCTGTTCAAAAGCGTAGCCAAACCGGGTGCGAAGTGAGGCTGCGGTCGTTGCATCGCAATAGACATCCAGCTTCGCCTGGTTAATCTTGTTGAAATTCCGCAGGTCGTCGAAACCGTCCATATGGTCTGCGTGGGGATGGGTGTAGAGCACCGCATCTACGCGCCGCAGATTGTTGGTGAGCGCCTGAATTCGCAACTCCGGTGAAGTGTCGATCAGGATCGCCTTGCCGTCGTGGTGCAAGACTGCGGATGTTCGCATGCGCCGGTCGTGTGGGTCGTCAGATTGACAAACCGGGCAGTCACATCCGATCACCGGCAGACCGTTGCTTGTGCCCGTGCCAAGGAACGTCAATTTCATACACTGACGATACGGCCCAAACACCGTTCTTACAAGTCAGTTCCTGCATGTTTCATTGCCAGTCACAACCGTTTCGGTACCAATTGGGCAGATGCCCCCCGGCTCCGGCTGTCTATCATCAGGGTATTGGCCGGATTTTCTACCTTCGGGTCTGCGGGAGTGCTAGTCAGGGACGCTCATGGATCAGGGCCAGCAGACAGAACGTCCACCCCGGCTGTTCCGAAACGGCGACGACGAGGAACAAGCGCCAGGGGTGCAGCCCGACCTTCTCGGTCGGCTGATTCGTGTATCCCAGGGGTTCGCAACGGGCATGCCGTTCGAGCGGATGCTCAACGAAATCGCCTCGACGACTGCTGCCACCCTGCAGAGCGAAATCGTCCTGATCCGGCAAGTGACCGACGACAACATTAACTTCATGGTCGCATCGGCGGTTGGCCCGGCGCCACTCTCCACTGGTGGACTGGTCGGCGCCTACAGCCCGATCACCGAGGGAGCGCGCAACGCCGGCCCCGGTGATCTGTTCCGGCTCAACCTGCTCGATGTCAACAGTCACCCGCTGCTGAGTGCCGCAGAAACATGGTCGTTCCAGCAACTCGGTGTCCAGCATGCGTTACTCCTGCCACTCTTTTCTGGCGGCGTCCTCACCGGCAGGCTGGACATCCTGCGGACACGAAATGCGCAATTCGAACGAGAAGCCGTCGAGATCGCCAACCTGATGGCGGTGTTTGCCGCGCAGGCGCTCTACACCAACTCACTGGAGCACGCCGCGCGGGAGAGTCATGTATTCCAGACCGTCCTTGGCCTGCACCAGTCGATCGAACACCTCGCCGACCCGCGGACGATTCTCCAGGCGGTCGTCGAAATGCTTGTCCGCGAACCGGGTGCAGACCGCTGCTACGCCATGCTCTGGGATGAGAGCCGCAATGAGTTCGTTCCAACCGCGGTTGCCGGTCTCGAACCACACATGGTGGACATGCTGAAACTTGTCTCACTCTCGCCCCAGGTTGCTCCGGCGTTCGACCAGATGATGCATTCAACTCGCCCGTTGGTTGTCGCCGACGCTGCACGGTCAACGCTGTTGCCACAATCGCTGGTACGCGCACTGGGAATCCATGCCGCGATGATCGTCCCGTTACGCGGACGTCACCGGCAGACGCTAGGCTTCCTGCTGGTTGACCGGAAAGAACCGGGCGTCCAGTTCACCGATCATCAGGTCTCGGTGCTGGCCGGAATGGCCCGCCATTTGTCGGCCATGATCGAGAACGCCATGCTTTATGAAGAAGCCATCACCTCATCCGCTACATTGAGTGTCGTCAACGAAATCGGCATCCAGCTGGCAATGCTGACGGATGAATCAAGCCTCTTCCGCCAGTTGCACTATCAGGTTGGGGCGGCAATTGACGCATCCTATTTTGCGCTTGCCCTGCTCTGCGAGGATCGCACGGCGTTGGAAGTCTGGGAAGCAAACGACGATGAGATCGCGATCCTGCCGGAACGGGTCAGGCTGAACGGCGACCTGCTGTCCCTGGCGATCAAGACCGGCAGATCAACACTGACCGGCGCGCGTACGGCCGATGCCCCCGGATTGCCGGATGGTGTCGGCCCGGATGACAGCTACCACTCCCGGATGACCGTTCCGATCACCGTTGGCCGCAACGTTATCGGTGCGCTCACCGTCCATTCTCCCTACCGGCATGCCTATGGTCCGAAAGACCTGGAGCTGCTGTCGGCGATTGCCCTGCACACCGGCGTTGCTATCGAAAATGCCCGGCTCTATCAGCTGACACAGGCGCGGGATGACCGGCGCGGACTCGTGCTGAACTCGGTCATGCATCGCTACGAGCTTGAGCGCAAGGA
>CAZRNC010000397.1:0-3147 GCA_964601285.1 uncultured Thermomicrobiales bacterium
CGTTCATCTGGGTCTGCCGGAGATAGGCGAGCAGCGCCCCTGCCGCACGAGTTGCAAGCGGTTGATCCTCGCAGCCGAACGGTTCAAGTGATTGCACAGCGAACTGGCCGGTCAATGCTTCGGTGGCTTCGTCGACTCTCCAGTCGGATGGATCGACCGATGACCGTATGATTTCGCTGCCGGCGGCAGTTGCCATTGGTTCATCATCTGGTGACACAAGTTCCAGCGGACCGATTCTCAGGAGTTCACGGCGGACCATGTCTGGAAGCGCGGATCGAGATGACGCCTCGAGCGTCGTCGTCGCGAACTCTCCGGTCGTCACGTCGGCGAACGCGAGTCCTGCCCGGCTGCCGTCGGATATGAGCGCTGCAACAAACGTGTTGCCCGAGCCTCGGAGGAGCGTTGGATTGGTTACTGTTCCGGGAGTGATAACACTGGTCACCCGCCGATCGACAATCCCTTTGCCGGTCGGTTCGGATACCTGCTCGGCAATGGCGACCTTGTGGCCTGCGGCAATCAGCCGGGCGATGTAGCCATCGGCCGCATGGTAGGGAATGCCAGCCATGTCGATCCGGTTGCCACGACCCATCTCCCGCGACGTCAGGACGATATCGAGCACCTGCGACGTTAGCCGGGCATCGTCATCGAACGTCTCGTAGAAATCGCCCATCCGGAAGAAGACGATGATATCCGGGTATTGCCGTTTGATCGACAGATACTGCCGGCGGACCGGTGTGGTTTGTTCGGATGCTTTCGTCATGCGATCGCAGATGTCCTCTGTCTAGCGCTACCAGCCGGCTGCATAGGCTTCGGCACGGGCGTCAGCTCCGGCTTCAAGCGATTCTGTCTCAGGGACGACCTGGATGGTACAGACGTTTCCGGCGACACGTGTCCAGTCCGGCCACCATTCGACGTCGTGCCCACGTGCCGCAAGTTCCTCCCCAATCGCCCCGGGAATCCGTGCCTCAAGGTTCAACCTGCCGGGATGGTAGGCGTGCGGATAGAACGAATCCGGGTAGGAGAACGTGCCAAACCGTGGCGCCTCGATCGCTTCCTGGACGTTCATGCCGAAGACAACGACGTTGAGGAAGGTCTGGAGCATCGATTGCGGTTGCATGTCGCCACCCGGCGTGCCGAAGGGCATGAAGAGCTTGCCATCCTTGAACGCCATGGCCGGGTTCGGCGTCAGCCGGGGCCGCTTGCCGGGTTGGATCGAGGATGGGTGGTCGGCGTCAACCCAGGATTGAGAACCTCGTCCGGAGCAAACCAGACCGATGCCGGGAACGATTGGCGTTGAACCGATGCCGTCACTCGGCGTCGCCGAGAAGGCGTTGCCGTCCTCGTCGATGGCGCAGACATAGGATGTGTCTGCCTGGGCAGGGCTGCGGCCCGTGGCTGCTTCCTGCAGGCTACCGGCTCCGCCGGGCGGTGGCATTTCGCCGAACGCTTTTGCCATATCGATCATCGCTCGCCGTTCGCTGGCATGCTCCATCGAGAGCAGTTGGTCGAGCGGCACGTGGACGAAGTTCGGGTCGCCGTAGTAGTGCTCACGGTCGGAGAAGGCAAGGTTCATCGCCTCGGTGACGATGTGAATGTAGTCGGCAGAATTGTGGCCGATTCCGGCCAGATCGTAGTCAGCAAGGATGTTCAGTGTCTGTGGGATAACCGGTCCCTGGCACCATGGGCCGCAGACGCGGACGTCGATACCGTTGTAGGTCGTGCCGACCGGCTCCTCGATTTCGCTGCTGAAGCTGGCAAGGTCTTCCTCGCCAACGAAACCTCCGCCCGACTGGATGAATGCGGCGATTTCCTTGCCGATGTCGCCTTTATAGAACTCGTCGCGTGCTGCCTCGATGCCGGCTGCACGGTTGCGGGTGTCGATTCGCTGTTCGGCAGCAACCATCCGGCGAAATGTGCGCCCAAGGTCCTGTTGGAACAGAACCGAACCGATAGCCGGAGCGTCACCATCTGGCAGGAAGATATCCGCCGTCGATTGCCACTTTGCGGTCTGGTTCCGGGACTTGGCGATGTTGCGATGGAGCGATGGATAGACGATGAATCCCTGCTCGCAAAGCTCACTTGCAGGTTGGACAACTTCAGCGAAGGTTAGTTTTCCATAGCGGGCAAGTGCAGTGAGCCAGGAGTCGGGAGCGCCCGGAACGACCGAACGTTTGACCCCGGCCGGCAATTTGCCATCTTCGTGTTCCAGAAAGTGCTGGACCGAGGCGGTTTTCCCCCAGTTGCCGAGACCACTGATCGAGACCGTTTCTCCGCTGGCGGCGTGGTGGATGATGATTGGCGCGACGCCTCCAAACGAACAGAGATCCGGTAGCAGGACATCGATACAGATCCCGGCAGCGACGCCGGCATCAATAGCATTTCCACCTTGCCGGAATATCCGCATTGCGGCTTCGGTGGCGAGGTAGTGGCCCGATGCAACGGCATAGTGCCGGGCGAGAATCGGCGGACGTTCGGACGTGCGTGGTCCCATGGCAATCGTCATTGAGGGTAACTCCTTGTTGGTGGCTTAGACGACGGTGACCTCCGAGCCAAGTTCGGACCGGGTGACCTCGATGCGAGACGGGAACATGTCCCGCACATCATCGATATGGGTAATGACGAGTATAGTCGCAAAGTCAGGCTCAACCGACCGTAGTGCTTCAACCAGACCATCCCGGCCACGTGCATCCTGTGTGCCGAACCCCTCGTCGACAATCAGCATGTCGATCGTAGTGCCTGCTCGCCGGGCGAGAAGCTTGCTCAAGGCTACCCGGATCGCAAAGTCCACCCGGAAGGCTTCACCGCCGCTGTAGAGTGCATAGGGGCGTTCGCCTGTTTCGTCGCGGATGATGATGTCCAGTGTCTCAATGACCGTGTCACGGGAGACTGCCTCGCGGGTCGAGCGGAAGCGGACCCGCAAGTTGCTGGAAGTCATCCGGTCGAGCAGATGGTTTGCTTCGTCCTCGAGTTCGGGCAGGATCGTTTCGACGATCATCGCCTGGATGCCGTTGCGGCCAAAGGCGACAGAAAGCTCGTGCCAGGCATCAGCGTTGATCGCCTGTTCCTCGCGGCCAAGCCGCAGGTCGGTGAGTTCGTCCGAGATGCGGTCAAGTTCCTCAAGCCGGCTGGTGATCCCTCCGAACCGGT
>CAZRNC010000398.1:0-3144 GCA_964601285.1 uncultured Thermomicrobiales bacterium
CGGCACGCACTACCACCTCTGGCGTTACGGATACGGGGAGTAGCAGCCCAAGGGAGCATCACATAAACCGCCATCCTGAGCTTGTCGAAGGATCCCGACTACGCTCGGGATGACGGTTTAAGCAGCTCGGGATGGCAAACCAACCGGCATGCACAATTCAAAACCGGTAAGCGTTTCACACGGACGCATGCGATGCGCCCCTACCCCTTCGGAGGGTGACGTATCGCGCTAGATCACGCCTTGCTCACGCAACGCCGCGATCTCGTCCGCAGACAGGCCCAATGCTGATTGAAGAATCGCGTCGGTATCCTCACCCAGTGCCGGCGCACGGCGGTGCGTCTTCTTCGCCCCGCTAATCCGGACCGCTGTCGCAATCTGGCGAACAACCCCGAACTCCGGATGGTCAACCTCGACGATCAACTCGTTCGCAGCGACCAGCGGGTCTTCCAGCGCCTGGGGCACGGTGTTCACCGGGCCGCAGGGGATCCTGCCACGCAACACACCCAGCCACGCTTCGGTCGTCCGCGCCAGGAAAATCTCGTCGAGAATCGCCGTCAGCTCGGCGCGGTGCTCCAGCCGGTCGGCAAACCGCAGGAAACGCGGGTCCTCGGCCAGTTCCGGACGGCCGGCCGCATCACAGAGGTTCTGCCAGAACACTTCCTTGGCACACATAATCGCCAGCCAGCCATCGGCCGTCTGGAAAATCTGGGCCGGCACCTGCGACGGGTGGGCCGAATGACCGGTGCGCTCCGGCTCGTAGCCACGGGAGAGATGCCAGGCGCCGACATAGCCGAGCAATGAAAAGGCAGCATCAAACAAACTGACATCGACATCGCAACCCTCGCCGGTCTCGCGTGCCTTCATCACCGCACTGACCATCCCGAAGGCAGCCATCACGCCAGCACAGAGATCAACCAGCGACAGTCCCGACTTCGCCGGCGGACCATCCGGCTCGCCGGTGATGCTCATCCAGCCGGCGTAGGCCTGCATGATGTAGTCATAGCCCGGCTCGGTGCTGCGAAAATTATCCCGGCCAAAGGCCGAAAGCGAGCAGCAAACGATCTTCGGGTTGACCGCCTTCAGGCCGGCAAAGTCGATCCCTAGCTTGGCCGGCACATCGCCACGCAGGTTGTTGAAGACTGCGTCAGACTCCCGCACCAGATCGTGGAAAAGCTGCTTGCCGGCGTCGGAGCGCAGGTTGAGCGTCATGCTCTTCTTGTTGCGGTTGAACGACTGGAAATAGATGCTGTCCTGATCGCCGGCATAGGGCGGCACGTAACGGGCAACATCGCCGCCGGTCGACGGATCCTCGATCTTGATGATCTCCGCGCCAAGGTCAGCAAGGTGCAATGTTGTCCAGGGCCCCGCGCCATACTGGCTGATCGCCAGCACCCGCACCCCTTCCAGTGGCAGGTTCATGGTTTCTGCACTTCCGGGAAGAGATCCATAATCGGCGCATGTTCACGCTTCCAGATCATGACACTGCGGACATATTCCATCACCACCGTGCCATCCTGCTTGATGCCCCGGCTGCGGAACTTGACGATCCCGCGGGTCGGATTGGATTGCGACTCGCGCTTGTCGACCACTTCACTGTCGGAATAGAGCGTATCGCCCTCGAAGAGCGGGTTCGGCATGCGGATCGAATCCCAACCCAGCGCGAACCCGTTTTCGCTGGTATCGGTGACACCCAGCCCGGCGACAATCGCGATCGTCAGGGTGCTGTTCACCAGCGGCTT
Organism: uncultured Thermomicrobiales bacterium; assembly: GCA_964601285.1. GTDB lineage: Bacteria > Chloroflexota > Chloroflexia > Thermomicrobiales > CFX8 > CAYWXR01. Next base: position 1,740 of record CAZRNC010000398.1, read on the forward strand.
GCCAAACTGGGTGCGCTCAGCAAAGTGCTCGTTGTAGTGGATCTGGTTGGTGTTGTTCGTCAGCAGGGTAAACCAGATGTTGTCCGCCTGGGTAATCGTCCGGCCCAGACGCGACCGGTAGACATCCCCAACCTCAAAATCCTCGAAGAATCGACCTTCCCAACCGGTCTTGACCGCCATAGATGTTCCCCTTCACCCGACGCCGATAACCCACCTGCTTCTAGCAGTGAAGAGGGCCAGACGTCAAGGAGCGATCCCCCGCAGGGGGTAGGGACGCATTGCAATGCGTCCGTCCCGATCCATCCCAACCTCGGCGTACACACGCCCGCCCGAACTGTCATCCCGAGTACCAGGTCACAGGGGATTTGAAATGCGTACGGGAGAGGCCATGCCTCTCCCTTCGCGCGTCAGCGCGACCTGCTCAACCACGACGCTGCTGCAATGAACCGTCGGATCGTTCCGATCCGAGGGAGAGGCATGGCCTCTCCCGTACGGCTGTCAGATCCTCTGTGGCGGACCACTAAGCGAAGTCGAAGGCTGACAGGACCATAAAGCCGATCTACTCAAGGATTTGAGGCTCCAACGAAGATGCGCCCCTACCCCTGCAGGGATATCGGCCCCGGTCAGTCGCCGCGCCCGCCCGGGATCTGGCGGGTGGCGGCGTTGAGGCGGTTCCAGAAGTTGATCTGGGCGATCGAAAGCACCAGCGCCGCAAGCTGCTCCTCGCTGAAGTGCCGCGCGGCTTCGTCCCAAACCTCGTCTGGCACGGGATCACTCCGGTCGCTCAGGCGGGTCGTGGCCTCGGTCAACGCCAGCGCAGCCCGCTCGGCCTCGCTGAAGATCACCGTATCGTGCCAGGCAGCCACGGCGAACAATCGCTCGTCGGACTCACCCGCCCGCTTCAACGCCTTGCCGTGCATATCCACACAGACACTGCAGCCATTGATCTGGCTCGCGCGCAGGTTCACCAGCTCGTGGAGATTCCCCGGTAGCTCGATCGTCTCGATAATCCCGTTCACCGCCAGAATCGCCGGCATCATGCCGGGGACGGTCAACGCGGGATGTCCAATTCGTGCTTGCATCGGTGCACTTCCTTTCCTGTGCATCAACGAACAGCGGTGGCGGTCCGCCCTCCCTCGGGCCGGCGGGACCCCATCGTCCCGCCACCCCGGCCATATCCGGCCGTTCACTACAATGACGTTCGAGCAGGTTGAAATGTGACACGAAAAAGCCCCCGGACGATTTCTCGTCCGGGGGCTTTTCACTTCAGGTTGTGGCAACCACTGGTTATCAGCGTGCAATCGCCGAACTACCCCGAATCACCCCCCGCCAGCCAGGTCTGCGCCAGGTCCGCCGCAGACTCCTTGTCATCCGGCGAAAGCTCGCCGTCGATGACCAGCTCGCG
>CAZRNC010000399.1:0-3143 GCA_964601285.1 uncultured Thermomicrobiales bacterium
CTTCGGAGTTGCCCATCTGGCCATCAACCAATCCGACATCCAGCCCGCTGGTTCGCAACGTGGCGTTGGGGTATGCGCTCAGGATACGGTCGAACGTTGGAGTGTCAGCAAGGGCTATCGCGTTTCCGGGGCCTGGTGGGGCGATACCCCAGCCATCGAGAATGACCAGCACCACGGGCCGGTGTGCAATCGCAGTCGTCACATCTACTCCATCCAGGTCGAGCGTTCCGCCCGGCGAATCTTTTCCATCAGTCTGACAGCACGCCGGTCGAACGCAGACGCCGCCTGGCGGTCCCCGGCCAACCGCGCTCCATCCGCTGCGCGTTCTGCCAAATGCAGGGCTGCGCGATGGTCTCTCGTGCGGTGTTCAAAGTATTTGGCCAGCTCCTCTGCGGCGTGCATCCGGATCGCCCTGCTGGGATCGGAGAGTCCTTGCTCCCAGATTGGCAGTGCTTCGGTGTAGCGGCCAGACCGTTTGAGTGCGGTTGAGGTCTCGCGCACCGCCCGGAATCGTAGTTCAGCCGGCACCAGCGGTGAACCGGCTGTTTCCTGGACGACCGGCAGCGCACGATCAAGATGACCCTGGCGCAGGTGGATCAGCGCGACCCCAAGCCGGTCGGCGGGGTGTGCAGGCGCTTCCAGTCCTGCCTGGTAGGCATGAACCAGCCCGGCTAGCCGGGCGAGCGAAATGATGTCTTGCCGGTTGTGACTGAACACATTCTCCAGGGCGGCTATGTGCCGGTTTTGAAGCCACGAGAAGTAAAGCTGGGGGATCATCCAGCCGGGAGCATCGTCGACCCGGTGAACGCCGAGAATCTGTTCCTCGACCGTACCGAGCGAACAGCTCGGCAGCCGGTGTTTCCAGACTGAGCGCACCGGATGAAGCAGGTCGATATGCAGGTCGGGAACTTGCCAGCGCTGGTGGTGCATCCGGTAGCGGGTTTCAAGCAAGGGGACGTCAAACGTCCGGCCATTGTAGGAAATGAGGCAGGTTGAGGCGCGGGCTTCCTGTTCGACTGCTTCCAGCAGCGCCTGTTCCTCACCGGGATGACGCATGAAGAACTGACGGACAGTAAACCCGCCATCCTGAAAGCGGCCCAATCCGACCAGGAATACATGCGTGCCTGTTCCGCCAGAAAGTCCCGTCGTTTCAGTATCAAGGAAGATCGTCGTATCGACATTGCCGGCGATGCCGGCGTTTCCGAGCAGTGACCGGGCAAGCTCGACCTCGGGACCAGCCAGATGGAAATCGGTGACGACTGTCTCTCCGGAATTTGTTGCGAGAAGCTGTCCACCGGCAGGCAGCGGCCAGTCCGGATCGACCGGGCGAATTGCCGGCTCCGGTTGACTGGTGCGCTCAAGTGCGCCAAAGCGATCACGAAAACTTCGAATGCTCATCTGCCTACTCCATCAATTCATTGTACGGGGAGTAGCGAGGTTTGACACCAGATTTCAAATGGTCCTAGAATCGAACGGTACAGATGAACGATTCGGCGTGAAATTGCCAATTGTGGCGTTCGCCGGATGTGTTTGAAGGGACATGACCTTGGCGTATCAAGTGACACTGATTCCCGGCGATGGTATTGGGTCTGAAGTGTCAACCGCCACCCAGCGCGTGTTGGATGCAACCGGGCTGAAATTTGAGTGGGATGTCCAGGAAGCCGGTATGGCTGCGCTGGAGTCGGTTGGCGATGTACTTCCGGAAAGCGTTCTCGATTCAATCCGCAAGAACAATCTGGCACTCAAGGGGCCGCTGACAACGCCGCTTGGAACCGGATTCCGGAGCGTCAACGTTGGCCTGCGCCATGCGCTGGAGCTGTTTGCCAACCTGCGGCCGGCTCGCACGATGGCGGGCGTTCGCTCTGTCTTCTCGGATGTTGACCTGGTCATCGTTCGTGAGAACATGGAAGACCTCTACGCCGGCGTCGAGTTTGACACCGGGTCGGATGATGCCAAAGAGATCATTGGGGCGATCAACAAGCTGAGCGACCGCAAGGTGCCAGAGAGCGCTGCGATCTCGATCAAGTCAATTACTCCGGAGAACTCCGAGCGGATCGTGCGCTATGCGTTCGACTACGCCACCAAGAACGAGCGTAAGCTGGTGACCTCGGTCCACAAGGCAAACATCATGAAGTTCAGCGATGGTCTGTTTCTCAAGGTGTCCCAGGACGTCGCCAAGGACTACCCGAACATTGAGTTCAACGACCGCATTGTCGATAACATGTGCATGCAGCTGATGCAGCGGCCGGAAGACTACGATGTGCTCGTCATGCCGAACCTTTACGGCGACGTTGTGAGCGACCTGACCGCCGGTATGATCGGTGGTCTCGGCGTTGCGCCAAGCGGCAACATCGGCGAGAAGGCAGCTATCTTCGAGCCGATCCACGGCAGCGCCCCGACCCACGCCGGAAAGAACGTCGCCAACCCGAGTGCGACGATCCTCAGCGGCGCGATGATGCTGCGGCACATTGGCGAACTGGAAGCAGCCAAGGCTGTCGAGCAGGCTGTTATGGACGTCATCGCCGAGGGCAAGACGGTTACCTACGACCTGCGCCCGGACCGCGACCAGTCGAAGGCCGCCGGCACCAGCGAGATGGCCGACGCGATTATCGCGCGACTGTAAGAATGACTGTGAAACTGGTGCTTTAGACGTTGACATTGGGTCGAGACCGTCGTTATACTCAACGGCGGTCTTATGACCTTGCCGGCGTAGCTCAACTGGCAGAGCAGCTGTTTTGTAAACAGCAGGTTGCGGGTTCGAGTCCCACCGCCGGCTCCTTGGTGCAGGGGGAGATACTCAAGTGGACAACGAGGCCTGACTGTAAATCAGGTGCGCAAGCTTCGTCGGTTCGAATCCGGCTCTCCCCACCGGGCCCGCCCATTCAGGTTGGGCCCTTTTTCGCGGAAATGTGGAAGGTTTGCCTGCCTCAGTTCCGGGCACCATGAATGGTTTGGTTGAAACCGCCCATCAAGATTGACCAGGGCAGGTTGGTTTCAGAGAGGAACACCGGTGGCCAAGCAGAAATTTGAGCGAACGAAGCCGCACGTCAATGTCGGCACTATTGGACACGTTGACCACGGCAAGACCACGTTGACAGCAGCGATTACCAAGACGATGGCGTTGGCCGGTCGTGCCCAGGTAC
>CAZRNC010000400.1:0-3142 GCA_964601285.1 uncultured Thermomicrobiales bacterium
GCAGGTAGTCAGCGAAAGAATAGCCATCGCCATTGATGCAGAGCGTAAAGCCGTGAGTCCAGACATCTTCGTTGGTGCGAATCGCCAGGCAGGCGTAGCTGGCACTACCGCCGGACACCAGGCGGAGGTGGATCTCGGCGATCAGATCGGCGGCATCAAGCCCCTGGACACCGGTCCAGATTTCCCGTCCGTCTGATGCATTGTTCCGAATGTGATAGCCCTCATCGCTGGGAAACCCGCTGCCAAATTCAATTTCGCCAGCAACCCAGTCCGTCAAATCACTGAAAACGAGTTGCTCACCTGTATCGGCAGTTTCCTCGGCTTCCGATTCGGTCAAGGTTGCCGTCGGATTTACCGGTGCTGGTGCTGGAGTCGCCGTTGGACGGAAAATCGGAGCGGCAATGGTCGGCACCTGCGGCGCAGGGGGAATGGTCGCAGTCGCTTCCGGCTCCCCAGCGACCTCGGTTGGCGATGGCTCTGGTGTCGATGTTGCCGGTTCTTCGGTTGCCGTTGGGTCGTCTTCCGGTTCGGCTGTTGCGGTGGATTCAGGAGTCGACGTTGGCTCCTCGGCTACCTGTGCAACGGTAGCGGTCGGAGAATCATCATCACCCGAGATAGCGCCCCAGGCGAAATACCCGCCAACACCGCAAACAAGCAACAGCACCAACGCTCCGGCAGCCAGCATCCCGAGCAACTTACCGCCGCCCGACCTGCTCGCTCCACCAGACGTCACTGCGTCTGGTGGGGGTGGTGGCACGGTTGGCGGTTGGCCGGTCAGCGGTTGCGCCGGCGAATAGGCCGGCATCGCACCTGGAAGCGTTGCCGACTCGGCAAGCCCGGCTGTCAACCGGTCAATAAAAGCCATCACTCCCGGATGCCGGTTTTCCGGTTGCTTCTCCAGCGACTGCATCAGCGCTGCCTCAGCTGCCTGCGGTATCCATGGGGCAAATCCGGTAGGTGGTGGCGGCGGTGTGTTCATATGCAACTGCCAGCTGGCGGTTGGCGTCTGCCCCTGGAACGGTACTCGCCCGGTCAGCATTTCGTAGGCCACGATGCCGAGTGAATACTGGTCAGCCGCCGGCCCAATGGCAGCTGCGTCCATGCTCTGCTCTGGCGCGGCATAGTCGGGAGTACCGATGACCGCACCAGCGTGGGTCATCTGGCTCAAGCCGATTGCCTTCACCACACCGAAATCGGAAAGCAGCGCCCGGCCATCGCTGGTCAGCAGCACATTGCCCGGCTTGACATCGCGATGGACAAAGCCCCGGTCATGGGCATAGTTAAGCGCCGCACCAACTTCATTGAGAATCCGGATCGAGCGATCAACCGGCAGGGTTTCGCCCTGCTCGTGCAGGCGCACCAACAGATCGCGCAGGCTCTCACCGTCGATGTAATCCATGATCATGTATTCGAACTCGTCATGCGAGCCGAAGTCGATCACCCTGACGATGTTTGGGTGTGACAGCGCTGCTGCCGCTCGTGCTTCCCGTGCGAACCGCTCGCGGAAGCTTTCATCGGCACTCAGGTGTGGATAGAGAATTTTGACTGCAACCGGGCGGTTCAGTGACTCCTGATGAGCTTTGTAGACCAGCCCCATGCCGCCACGAGAGATAAACTCCGTGATCTTGTAGCCGCTAAACGACCGGCCCAGCAGACCATTCACCCCTCGTTGATCAAACATGGTCGCCTTCCATTCGCGTGTGTCAGGACATGATTACCCCGAATGATCCTTTGAATCAACCCGTACGTCAATCAAATCAAGCAGCAGGCTCAGGTTCAGCGCCTTTGCCGAATGGGTCAATGCGCCGGACGAGAGGTAATCTACCCCGGTCGCAGCGATCGCGGCCGCTGTCTCAATGGCGATATCGCCGGAAGCTTCCAGCGTTGCCCGCCCACCCGTGAGCGCAACTGCTTGCCGGAGTTGGTTTGTCGTCATGTTATCCAGCAGAATCATATCCGCTCCGGCAAGCAACGCCTCTTCCAACTGCTCCAGCGATTCAACTTCAACTTCCACCCTGGTCATCGGACCAACCGCCGACCGGGCACGCTGGACCGCCGCAGCAGTTCCGCCGGCAACAGTAATGTGGTTTTCCTTGATCAGCACACCGTCGGAAAGATTGTAGCGGTGGTTCGTCCCGCCACCGGCACGGACTGCATAACGCTGGAGCGGTCGCAATCCGGGCACGGTCTTGCGAGTGTCCAGCAATCTGGCATTGGTTCCGGCGAGTTCATCGACAATTTGCCGCGTCAACGTCGCCACACCGGAAAGTTGCTGGAGCAGGTTCAACGCCACCCGTTCGCCGGTCAGCACGCCACGCGCCGGCCCCTGCAACCGTGCAACAACATCGTTGGGTTGTATCCGATCGCCATCGCTGACAACCTGTTCGAATCCGGTGCGGTCATCAACCTGACGAAACACCTCAGCGGCGAACGGCAAGCCGGCAATGACCCCCTCGGCGCGGGCAATGATCACACCGCTGGTCCAATCCTCCGGGCCGATCATCGACGACGTTGTAAGGTCGCCGAATCCAATGTCCTCAGCCAGCGCATTGGCAACGATGCCGGCAACGACGGACTGCGGCGGCAACATCAGGGGCAACCGGTTTCCCGGGTTGATATCCATCAGGTGTTATCCCTTCCTGGCTCTAAACCTTCCGCGATTCAACCAAACCGCAGCACCGGGGCACACATCCTCTACACCCACTTGCCTTCCGGGATAGGAGTATTCTGGAACAGAGGCGGCATTTCGAACGCGACCGGTGCGGTTATCAGCAACAGCTGAAGCAGTATGCGAGCAGAACCATCCGAACGACCCGCCTCAGGTGATGTTCCACTAACCCATCGGCCGCCGGCGACAAGAGGCTGCCATGGAAGCTTCCGGGCCACCAGAAGGTCCCCTGGTATATGAGCCTGCGCCAACCTGGCGACGGCTCCTGCGGCGGTATGGGCTGACCGTCATCATGATCCTGCCATTGGTGCTCTATATCTTCGGGTTCACCCTGCTGCCGGTGCTGGAATCGATCCGGATGAGCTTTGAAGACCGTTTCACCGGCGACTGGCCAACGCTGAGCAACTATCGCGAAGTCTCCGACCGGCCCGGGTTTAGCGCAGCCGTCCGCAACACCATCGGCATCACCGTTAT
>CAZRNC010000401.1:0-3128 GCA_964601285.1 uncultured Thermomicrobiales bacterium
TGCCCATAGATTGCCAGGTCAACGACACCGTGCATCCGCCGAAAGGTGTTCTCCCTGGCCGTCGCCCTCCCCTTATGGCCGTGCATCAGGCCGATCCGGGTCGCTCCCGCCTGAAAGAACAATTCATCCGGCAGTTCGGTTCCAAGCGGCGGTTCCTCATTGTTGCCGGATACCGCCCGCACCGGTGCGATTCGTTCCAACTCACGCAACACCCAGCGTGCATTGACATCACCAGCATGGAGAATCAGGTCACACCCGGCAAAGGCTCGCATCATCACTGCCGGCAACGCTCTCGGATTCCGGCTCGCCCGGTGCGTATCTGAAAGCACGCCGATTCTGATCGGCAAGGTCAATTGCTCAAACGCGGGCAAGCAGACCTGCCCGGTCGAGGATGCCCTGGATAGCGGTCCGTTCTTCAGCCGTTGCCGGCAGCAACGGTGGCCGCGGGTCGCTAGTCTCCAGCCCCACCATCTCCATCGCTGCTTTCAGCCCGGCGATGCCAAACTGGGTCGTCACGGCTGCATTCGGAGCGAGCAGGTTGAACTGCGCCTTGCGTGCTTCCTCGTGCTTGCCGGCCAGGAAGAGATCACGAACTTCGCAACACTCACGCGGTGCAACGTTTGCCAGCGCCAGAATTCCACCCTTCGCACCCAGGCAGTAGGCCGGGTAGAGGAAGTTCGCTGAACCTGCCAGCACCGAGAAATCATCGGCCGAGTTGGCGACCATCTCGGCAAATTTCGGCGCGTTGCCGGCACTATCCTTCACCCCGACGATGTTTGGGTGTTGTGACAGTTCCGCAACAATGCCGGACGCCAGGTCGACGCCGGTGTAGGCGGTCATGATGTAGATCACCACCGGTATCGGCGATGCTTCAGCGACCGTCAGGAAGTGCTTGATGAAGGCTGCCTTGTCATATCGCGGACGGTAATAGTACGGCGTGATCACCAGCGCATAGTCGACACCAAGCTCAGCGGCAGCGCGGGTGACCTTGATCGTGTTCAGCGTCGATTCAACACCGGTTCCGGCCAGCACCGTCTTCCGGCCATTGACCGCGTTGACGCCGGCTTCAATCAGCCGCAACTTCTCATCGGTGTCGAGCGAGGCATACTCGCCGTTCGAACCCATGATGACGATGCCGTCTAGCGGAGTTGTGGAATACCACTCGACATTCTTCCGGTATCCATCCAGATCCAGTTCACCGTCTGCGTCGAAAAGTGTTGCTATCGGCGCGAAAACGCCCTCGAGTTGTCCTGTCATCAGCCTGTCCTTTCGGAGTGGTTCAGTTCAAGCGATCCATCAGCAAATCTGTTGACCGCTACCATAAGGCCGGCAACGATCCAGAACAAGGCCACCATGTGTGGAAACCGGATATTGAAGAGGTAATGATCCACCAACCCGACCGCCAGCATCCCGGCAAATGCCGCCGTCAGCGTTAGCAGGAGATCAGATTCCTTCGATTCAGGAAGTTGTATCAATCGTCGCAATGCCGAACAGGCAACCCAGCCGGCCACCAGCAGAAACAGCGCCAACCCGACCAGCCCACCGATCGAGGCGATCGTGAGATAGGTGCTGGAAACACCTTCCTGGAGATCAATCGACCCGGCATCGCCAAACCCGACACCAAACCACGGATGCCGCCGGATGATCGCGAGCGCATTCTGATACTCCTGTAGCCGGAGCTTCGTCGCCGGGTCCTGAAGGGTGAACCCGAGCCAGAGCCGTTCGACAAACCCGGAGCCAAGCCCCAGCGCGATCCCGGCTAACCCCGCCAAACCAAGCGGCGGCAGCAACCACCTGCGCCGGAACAGCAGAATCAACCCAATGCCGGCCGCCGCTCCAACCCAGGCCCCGCGTGAATAAGTCAGCAACACCGCCAGTGCTGCAAGCCCACCAGCTGAACCGGAAAGCCAACGACTGACGACCGGCTTCCTGCTGAGGAACTGCCCGGACGCCAGGATCAACCCCACCATCATCAGACCGCCAAAGGAGTTGGGATCAACCCCTGTCCCGACGGCACGCACCGGGCGGGCAGGATCATCCTCGATATACCGGACGATCCTTCCCCCCGGATATCCGTAGGGAACCAACCGCACCAATGCCCGCTCGGTAACACCTGGACCACCGGCATAGAGCATCACGGCCAGCCCGCCGGCCAGCACGGTTCCGACCAGCAACAACCGCAACACCAGCACCGCGTCTGCCCGTCGCCGGACAAGAATCAGCGTCACGACGAACATCGCGAACGCCAGCATGAACTTGCCGAAATCATGAACCGTTTGAGGCGTGTAGCCGCGCCCGTAGCCAAGCAGGAACGCGAAGACAACGAAGCCGCCAAACCCAAGCCAGGCGACAACCAGCGGACTCGCCGGTAGCGACATTCGCCGGTCGCAGAGCACCACCGCCAACACGACCACCAGACTTCCGAACGCTGCCAACTCGATCAACGCTGGCGTGCCAGCCGGCGTTGAAAATGGGATCACCGCATACGGCAACAGAAAGATAACGCCAAGGACTGCGGCAAACGAAACCCATACCGAGCGGAGATAGACCGCCAGCACCACCGGCATCGCAACCAGCACCATCGCATAGAGTGGACCAAATCGTGCCAGCGCCAACCCAGCAATTGCGCCAATGCCGAGCGCAAGAAATACAAGCAGCACCGCCCGCCCGAAGGCGAAAGCGGTGCTGCTTTCGTAGCTGTCTATCGGTTGGTGATCAGGTTGCGGATGCGACGCTCTTCGTAACATGCTCCGTAGCCTACCACCGCCCGGACGTTCGATCTCTAGTCCCGGGATGTCAGGGCATCACGGATTTCACGCAGAAGCACAACCTCTTCGGCCGGCTCTTCCGGTGCTGCTTCCTCTTCCTTTCGCATCCGTTCGATGAACTTGACGATCAGGAAGAGCGCCAATGCAACTTGCAACAGCACAACCACTGCGGTCAGGAACGAACCGTATCGAATCTCGCTGCCGTTCAATGTAAACGTCAGCCCGGCGAAGTTTGCTTCGCCAAAGATTGCAGCGATAAGCTGCATAAGAATATCGTCTACAAACGACGTGACCACTGCTGCGAACGCGACACCCATAACGAACGCAATCGCGAGATCAAGGACATTGCCACGCATCAGG
>CAZRNC010000402.1:0-3123 GCA_964601285.1 uncultured Thermomicrobiales bacterium
CAGCCTCGCTAGAACTCCGTCACCACCGGGAGGACCATCGGGCGGAGTTTGGCGCTGCGGTAGATGTGGCGGGCGACGACGTCCTTGACGCGACCAACGAGGTAGCCGTAGGACATGTTGCCACGACGCAGCCGGCGTTCGAGGAAGCGCCGTAGCTCTGCCTCTGCGTCGGCAATCACCTTGCGGCTGTCCTCATCGTCAAAGCCCTTACCAGTCAGCTCCGGGCCGGCAATCACAATGCCTTGCTCCAGATTCACTGCCAGCGTGACGATCACCACCTGGGCGTCGGCCAATGATTCGCGGTTCCGCAAGACAACGTTGCGATAGCGGTCGGTGCCAAGACCATCGACCAGCACCGAACCGTTGACCACTTCCGGATCCTTGCGCCAACTGCCACGAGACATGGAAATCGGCACGCCAGATTCGGGCAGCATCACATTTTCCATCGCATAGCCGCACTCAACCGCAAGTTCGCGATACAGCACCATGTGACGGTACTCGCCATGGATCGGCACAACGTACTTCGGCCGCACCATTTCGATCATCGACTTCAGCTCGCCACGAGCTGCGTGCCCTGAAACGTGAATGTTCGGTTCAATCGAGGAATAGATCACCTTCGCGCCGCGCCGGAAGAGACTGTTGATCGTCTGGGCGACGCTCTCTTCGTTGCCGGGAACCGGCGTCGCCGAGAGAATGACGGTGTCGCCTTCTGTCACCCGTAGCTTGGGATGGTCGCCGCTGGCAATCCGCGCCAACGCTGCCGACGCCTCACCCTGGGATCCGGTCGTCAGCACCAGAATCTGTTCAGGCGGCAGTTTGATAACTTCATCGACCGGACGCAGGACACCACGCGGTGGCTGGATGAATCCGAGATCGACGCCGATCTGGACGGACTGCTCCATGCTGCGGCCAATAACGGCAACCTTGCGGCCGTGGCGTGCTGCCACCTGGATCGACTGCTCCAGCCGGAGCATGTTGGATGCGAATGAGGTGACGATCACCCGGCCGGCAGCTTCTCCGATAACCCGGTCCAGCGTTTCGGACACGGTTGCCTCACTGGGGGTGAACCCTTCCCGCTCGACGCGGGTGGCGTCGGAGAAGAGCGCCAGCACCCCGTCATCGCCCAGTGCCTTGAGCCGTTCGATATCGGTTGGTGGGCCGTGGGGTGGGGTCGGATCCAGCTTGAAGTCGCCGGTCTGGATGATCCGGCCGACTGGCGTGTCCAGCGACAGGGCCATCGCACCAGGAATCGAGTGGGTAACCGGGATGAACTCGGCCTTGAAATGGTGACCGATTTCGTAGATGATGCCCGGCTGGATCGGCATGAAATCTGCCAGTTGGGCGCAGCCGGCTTCCTGCAGCTTGGCCCGTGCAAAGGCAAGTGACATCGGCGAGCCATACAGCGGGATCGGCGCGATACGGTCGAGTTGCGGCAGAACATAGGGAAGCGAGCCAATGTGGTCTTCGTGTCCGTGGGTAATCAGGATTGCCCGGACTCGCTGGATGTTCTCGATCAGATAACTGATGTCAGGAATGATGAGGTCAATTCCGCGCATCTCTTCTTCAGGAAACTTGGTGCCGCAATCGATCAGAATCAAATCGCCGCGGTATTCCACGACCATCATGTTCTTGCCGATTTCGCCAATTCCACCAAGCGGGATAACGCGTAGACGCGGACGTGCCATAGACGTGTGTTCCTCCTCGAAAATCGATAGGAGGTCCGGACCTGCCGGAGCGTGCCCGTCTCCTGTCCTAGAGCATACAACCTGAACCAGCCTAATATGCACCCGGCGTGGACCCAACTGCGCTCTCCTGTGCCTGTCGCTTATCATTGAATGGAAACGAAAGGTCAGGAACGATGCCAGATCAATCCGGAAACATCCGCGAAACGACAATCAAGGACACGGCAACCCGTGAACCGGTGCCGGCAACTGAAGCAACCAACGCCGACCTGCAAAACGTAGAAGCGGCAACCGTCATCATGAAACAGTCCGGAGCGGAAAAGATCGTCGCCGACCGGGTTTCGATGGAACAGTCCGGCGCCAAGTCGATTGAGGCCAAGTCTGCCCAGCTCGATCAATCCGGCGTTCTCGCCCTTGGCTCGGACAATGTCGCAATGATGCAATCCAGCGCAGTCCAGATCGTGACCGAAGAGATCAGGCTCACCAAGAGCTCGGCAGTCTTTGTGAACGCACGCCAGGCCCGGGTCGAGGATTCGCGGATCGTGCTGTTTGCCGGAACGGCCGATGGCGAGGTCAACACCGCATTTACGCCGGTGACTGCCGCCATTGCCGGCGGGGCATTCGGGCTGGTGCTGGCGCTGGTCACCTTCGCCCTGCGGGCACTGGCAAGCCGCGATTAGCAGGTTGAGTACGAGCATTACGATAGAGGAAACGGGGGAACGATGAGCGCTGCCGGAAGGAACTTCTTCAAGACCATCGTCGGGTTGGCGATCGGCGCAGGAATTGGCGCACTCTTTGCCAAGGAGGTTGTCCCGCTCACCGGACAGGAACCTGCCACCGTCCACGGCATTGCCGGCATTGCTGAGCCGGAAGAGCCAAAAGAGACGCTGAAGGAACGCTGGGAACGGGCAATATCCGCAGGCGAGTCCGCCCAGGAGGCGAAGGAAGCAGAGCTACGCGCCTACTTCCGCCACAAGGTCGACGATCCCACGGCCTTCACCGTCGACCGGGCCGACCGGCAGTCCTGACCGGGCTACTTCACGATCTTCCTGACAGCGTCCTCGACGCCGGTCAGGATCTCCTCGACTGCATCGACGCTCACGTCCAGGAACGGCCGGAGCCGGATCGAGTGTGTGCCACAGCCTAGCAAGAGCAGGTACTGGTCGTAAGCAGCACCGGTCACAGCATCGCGGGTCGCGCCATCCGGCAGGTCGAAGGCGATCATCAACCCCCGGCCGCGGACGTTGGAAATGCCCCCGCCTGCTTCGATCTCGCGAAGTCCGGCCACCAGCCGTTCTCCCATTGCCGTCGCGTTGGCCAGCAGGTCCTCTTTGACAATCGTCTCGATAATCTGCTGTGCCCGGACCATGTCAACCAGATTGCCACCCCAGGTTGAGTTGATCCGGCTGCTTTCGACGAAGGCGTGCCGGTCAGCTTCCTC
>CAZRNC010000403.1:0-3120 GCA_964601285.1 uncultured Thermomicrobiales bacterium
CCCCAACCAGCAATCCCACGACGTCGCCAACGAACTCGCCAGCAAGGTCGACGCCACCCTCACCCGGCTGGATTCATTACTGGAATCCGACCTTGCTGCGCTCAACCAGCGTATTGTGGAGGCGAACGTCAGTCCGCTAAACATATAGTGAATGCACCCTGGTTGCTGAGCAACCAGGGTGCATTGCTACAATGTTGACGTACGAAGAAGGTGGGGCAGTGCCGAAAGTTCGGGAAGTGATCCAACGCCTTGAGCGCGAGGGCTGGGTGCAGATTCGTACGAAAGGCAGTCACCGCACATTCAAGCACCCGGGCCATCCTATGATTGTGACAGTGTCAGGACATCCAAAGAACGACATACCTCCCGGTACATAGAACAGCATTCAAAAACAGGCCGGATGGAAAGACGAGGATCAATCAACATGAGACGCTACACGATAGTCATCGAGAAAGCTGACAACAACTTCGCAGCGTATGCTCCCGACCTCCCGGGGTGCATTACCACTGGCGAAACCGCCGACGAAACGAAAGCGAATATGCAGGAAGCAATCGCTCAACATCTGGAAGTGATGGAAGAGTTGGGAATCCCGATCCCGGAACCTTCTATGGAAATTGATGCGGTTCCTGCTGGAAGCGATGCGTATCTGGTTGAAATAGCTGGATAGACTGGTTCACTCAGAACATTTCACTCTATCTATGAAGGTAGATCCATGAATCCATTCTCCACGGCCGGCGAGATGCTGGCGGCGTTGCGGTCTCGGGAGGTCTCGGCGGTTGAGTTGCTGGAGCTTCACATCGCCCGGATCGAGGAACTCGATGGCAATATCAACGCCGTCGTGATTCGGGACTTCGACCGAGCGCGGGAAGCCGCCAGACATGCTGATGTACGCCGTGCCAATGGTGAAGACGGATTGCTCCTCGGCCTGCCGATGACCGTCAAGGAGAGCTTCCATGTCGATGGCCTGCCGGTCAGCGTCGGAGACACACAGTTCGCCAACTGGAAGCCCGAGGGCCATGGCCTGGTTGTCCAGCGATTGATCGATGCCGGCGCGGTGATCATGGGCAAGACCAACATCTCGATCTGGCTTGGGGATTGGGTATCGGACAATCCAGTCTATGGTCGCACCCTGAACCCCTGGGACCATGCACGCACACCCGGAGGCAGCAGCGGTGGCAGCGCCGCGGCGTTGGCAGCGGGTATGACACCACTGGAACTCGGCAGCGATATCGGTGGTTCGATCCGTGTTCCGGCCGCGTTTTGCGGAGTCTACGGCCACCGTCCAAGCGACACCGCCCTACCAAGAACCGGCCAGATGCCGGTCCCGGGACGGCTGCCAAATCCGACGATCTGGATGGGTGTGCAAGGCCCACTTGCCCGGTCTGCTGCGGATCTGGAGCTTGCCTTCAATGTTACTGCCGGCCCTGATGCCGGAGAGGATGTCGCTTGGCGGTTGGAGATTCCTGAGGCTCGTCACGAACGGTTACAGGATTTCCGGGTGGCTGTCTTGCCGACAGTTCCCTGGCTCCCGATTGACGACGAGCTGCTTGCTAGTCAGGAGCAGTTGGTTGGGGTATTGGAACGTGCCGGTGCGACGGTTTCTGTAACCCAGCCGGAGATGTTCGGCAATCTTGAAGCGTTGATGAGGCTTTACTACCGCCTGCTCATCACGATGATCACCAGAGGTCTGCCAACCGAAGAGAAGCTGGCAGGAGCCGAGGAAGCCCGCAAACGTGGTGGGATGATCGGCGATGCTATTGCCGATGGGCTTGCGGCGACATCCGGCAACTATCAGGCATGGTTTACGGAACGTGAGCTGTTCCGGGCAGCGTATCGGGAGTTCTTCCGGGAGTGGGATGTCCTGGTCTGCCCCAACTTCAGCCTGCCGGCGTTCGAGCATCCAGACATCGGCCTTGAGTTCCGGGAGCGCCATTTCACGGTCAACGGAAGCCAGATCCCCTACGAACTGCCGATCCTCTATCCGGCAATGGCAACGCTCTGCGGTCAGCCTTCAACTGCATTCCCGACCGGAGTTGGTGCCTCGGGCCTTCCGCTCGGACTGCAAGCGATCGGCCCCTACCTCGAAGACCGCACCCCGATCCGCTTCGCGGAGGTTGTCGCCCGGGAGATCGGTGGTTTTCAGGTGCCGGCTGGGTTTGAGGGGTAGCTACAGCAGGTTTCAGGATCAATGCATTTGGATTTTTCGTAGCCGCGCAATTCATTGCGCCCGTTGAGACCCCGGGTCGTTTGACAGGCGCAATGAATTGCGCGGCTACGTCTATGACCGTTCGTCACGCAAACTGCTATAGACACCGGCTCTCATTCCCGCTCCACATACAGCACCGGGTCACGGCTACCGATGACTTCAAGCTGAGACTCCGGACGCAGCTTGTCGGGGAAGATCACGAGATTGTCTCCAAGCCTGGTGGCGGATGGGACGAGGATCGCCTCTGCACCTCGGTTGATTGCTTCTTGCGCCATTCGTTGGGTAAAGGCGTAATTGTGGGCATCCAGCATGAAGGTGGCTAGCACTTCTGATTCCATCAACTCTCGAAAGTCCACAACTCTCTCGAGGCGCACAGCCAGTTGTGATATCCGAAGACTGTTAAGGTTCGACATCAGTTCCGGCGCAGTATGACGCAGGATTTCTCCAAGACATGTCTCCGGTTGGAGGGCGGTGTAGATCGCAGCCCAGGCAGCGTGCGGCGCAACCAGATCGGGAGCAAGATGAAAACGAGCCGATCTCTTTCGTGAACCGCCTGGATTATCTGCTTCGTACCGCCTGCCGTGTGCCCTCCAAACGGGTCCGGACCAGCCAACAATGCTGCATTGGCGGACAACATCTTCCGGTGATTGGTGCGGCGTTGCGTCGTGCATCTAGCGAGGCATTACAGGAAAATGCCGGATTCGAGAACTTCGAGTGCCCCTTTGGCTCGATCGAACTTGCCGAACCTGATCATCTCAACCGGTGTAGACCAGTGAAGATAACGTGACTTTGCATGAGCCCAGGCTCGGACATCCTCACTACTTATGAACGCCTCCTGAAAGTACTCGTTCAACTCCCCCAGCTCCGCCAGCTTCTCGCGGGATTCGCGTTGGGGGTAGGACTCACCGGAGCGCCAG